>JAENVV010000062.1 GCA_016650365.1 Acidimicrobiia bacterium | reverse complement strand
CTTTACCCAGCGCAAGCGCCCGGCCACCATGAGATGAAGAACAATGAACAAGTCATCTTCGAACTCGAAGACGATTCGCTTACCGATCCGCCGGAACCCGAGAACCTTCTTACCTTCGACAGCCGACACCGGTGGGTCGTAGGTGCGAAGCAGCGACACCGAGCGCACCCGGAGCTTCTCGAGCGTTTGGCCGACGGTAAAGCGTTCGAGAGCCTCTACGTAGACAACAATGTCAGGAAGTTCCGGCATGCCGGGAGCCTAGTTCTCGCCGGTCGGCCGGCGCCGATGCTCCCGCACCGCCACGGCCGCCGCCAACGCCATAAGCGGCCAGAGGGCCGCAAACACTCGGAGCGAATCCGTTCCTTTCCGCCACACGACCTCGCCTCCCAGGACCGCTCCCGCAAACCATCCTGCAGACATGAGAATAATGAGACGTTGGCGGGACCAGAGAGCTAGGGGGGCGATGGCCGCCAGTCCGAACAAACTCACATAGGAGGCTCGTCGGGAAACGACGTAGGCAGAACTCCAGTCGTGTGACGCTTCGACAATCCCGAAGAACGGGGCCGTGACATTGGAGCCGAGGCCACCGCTCCCGCCGAAAGCCGAGACCACAATCAGGCTGACGACGGCCAAGACCCCGACTGGCACCAGCAGATAGTTGAGAGCTGCCCGTCGTTGGCCCCCTATCCAAGCGTCGATCGCCACGGCAATCGCAAATATCAAGAATTGTTCCTTGGTGAGAACGGCCGCCGCCAACAACAGCACGGCAAGGCTCCGACGATCCTTACGGTAGGCAGCCACCCCGGCCAGCGACAGCCCCAGTCCAAGCGAGTCGGGCGTCGAAATCACCGTGGAAAGGATCAACCCCACATTGAGATACACCGCCAAAGCCAACAGCCGAGAGCGAACCCCGTACGTCTCACCGATCACAACGAGGGCAGCCGCGGCGAGCCCAAATCCAATCGCCGACCAGACGGCTAGTCCCACGATCGTGGCACGGGGCGACAGCGTTCCCATGCCCCCTCCGAGCGCAGGATATAGCCAGCGCCGATAGCGAAAGGCTGGAGCACCCAACGCGTCCCCCGCCTCTCCTCCGAAGGGTTGACGGGCAATGACGTATGCAGCTTGCCCATCATGTCCAAAATCAGGGAAGATGGGAATGTCGTCGCCGAGTTCCGACTTGATGAACGGCGCCACCGAAGACGACTCGCCCACCTGGAGCATGGCCGCCGGATCGCCAAAAGCACTGGCCACGAACATCTGAAAAATTCCGGCCAGAACAAGCCCGCCTAGAAATATCGTCCACGGACGCAGTCCTACCATATGACGAAACATCGCGACTGAAGACGGCAGGTTAGGGGCATCGACGCATAGCCTATCGCGGTCTGTGCGAAGCGGCCGGACCACCCGATTACCCCAAGCCCGAGAACGATCAGCTGGCGGGTATCAGTGCAATCGGTGAACGCCCGAATAGACGACGAGCGAGCCATCACGTACAAAGCCGGCCAGTGTCAAGCCAACCTGCGTAGCCAGGTCGACGGCCAATGATGACGCAGCAGAAACCCCACACACGATCGGAATGCCGGCCACAGCGGCCTTTTGGGCAATCTCAAACGACACCCGACCGGAGACAAATAGGACCGTGTTTGCGAGGTCGAATCCGTCAACCAGGGCCACCCCGACGACCTTATCAACCGCATTGTGCCGACCGATATCTTCACGAATGGTCAACAACTCCCCAGCCGGCGTGAAGAGGGCGGCGGCGTGCAAACTCCCGGTTGCGTCGAAACCTTGTTGATGAACCCGCATGACAGCTGAGAGGCGGTTCAGCACATCCACACCGATCCTCGGGCCGGCTGGGAGCTCCGAGGCCGTAATGAGTACTGCGTCGATCGAGGCTTTGCCACAGACCCCGCAGGACGACGACGAATACAGATTGCGACGAAATTGCTCTGGATCGATCACGACGCCATCAGTGAGAGCCAGTTCCCATCGGCCCTCCCCGAGATCGATCGGCTCGCCAAGCTCGTGGGGACCAAGAACGATGGCCTCGGTGAGGGCAAAACCACGAATGAGGTCCGGATCGTCTCCCGGCGTACGCATGAGGACGGCGATCGGCACATTTCCGAGCCGGATCTCCAGTGGCTCCTCAACAGCCACGAGATCGGAGGTATCGGCAGCGACACCGTCAACAATACGGCGAACCGGTCGGGAGGTACTGGCAGTCATAGGTCGCACAGCGTACCCGCCCAGCGGTCGCATGCCGACATGCATTCGACCAAAAAGGAACCCCCGAGTTGCCCCGGGGGTTCCTCACTCAATGGTTGTGGTCGACTAGACCTCTGAACCAAACTCGTCTTCAAACGAGACCATCTTGCGAGCGGGCTGACTCGTGTTGCCTGAATCACCGGCCGCCTCACGGGGCCGATCCGAAGCACTATCACGATTCCCACTGCTGCGGTTTCCGTCACGACTGGCGCCGTCACGGGTGTTGCCACTCCGATTGCCGCCCCGGTCGCCACCCCGATCGCGGTCACGACCACCACGGTCGCCACCCCGATCACGATCACGACCACCACGGTCGCCACCCCGATCACGATCGCCACCCCGGTCACGGTCACGGCCACCACCGGTGTTCTGCGACGGTGGTCGGTTCTTGGCTTCCTCCGATGGCTCAATCGCTTCGGCCGGCTCAAGGCTGACCTTGCCGTTACGGTCGATCTCGCGAACGATCACCTTGACTGCCTGGCCAAGCGCCAGGTAATCCTCGACGTTCTCGACCCGGCGATCGCTGTCGATCTTGGAGATATGCAGCAACCCGTCACGGCCTGGCAAGATGTTGACGAACGCACCAAAGCTGGTGATGTTCACAACCGTGCCTTCGTAGGTCTCGCCAACTTCCGCCTCGGGCGGATTCGCAATGGCCTCGATCCGGGACTTGGCCAGTTCCAGCTTCACACTGTCAGAAGCGCCGACGCGAACAATGCCGTAGGCACCGTCCTCTTCGATCTCGATCGATGCGCCGGTCTCTTCCTCGAGCTCACGGATGACCTTACCCTTTGGCCCGATAACCTCACCGATCTTGTCCTTGGGGATACGGATCGAAATGATACGAGGAGCATTCGGGTTGAGTTCTTCCCGAGGGCCCGCAATCGCTTCAGCCATTGCCGCCAGGATCTTCAGCCGGGCATCTTTGGCCTGATCGAGGGCCTTCGCCAATACCTCGGCCGGAAGGCCTTCGATCTTGGTGTCAAGCTGTAGCGCCGTAATGGTGTCAGCCGTACCGGCCACCTTGAAGTCCATGTCTCCGAGGGCGTCTTCAGCACCGAGGATGTCGGTCAACGTGATGAACGTGTCACCCTCATTGATCAATCCCATGGCAATGCCGGCCACTGGAGCGATGATCGGCACGCCGGCATCCATCAGTGACAGCGAAGACCCACATACAGACGCCATCGAGGACGAACCGTTAGATGACAGGACTTCTGAGACAAGCCGGTAGGCATACGGGAAATCTTCAGACGTTGGGATGACCGGATGCACCGCCCGTTCGGCGAGCGCACCGTGGCCAATCTCGCGACGCTTCGGACCCCGCATGAACCCGGTCTCGCCAGTCGAATAGGGTGGAAAGTTGTAGTGATGCATATAACGCTTGGATGTTTCAAGATCCAACGTGTCGAGCATCTGTTCCATCTTCAACATGCCGAGCGTCGTTACGTTAAGGACCTGCGTCTCACCGCGCTGGAACAAACCAGAACCGTGGGCACGACCGATGACGCCAACTTCCGCCTTCAATTCGCGAATATCGGTGAGTCCGCGACCGTCGAGACGGATGCCCTCGTTGATAACCCGCTCACGCATCATGACCTTGGCAACCTTGCCAAAAGCCTTCTTGACCATCGCCAGCTCGTCTTCATCGGCTTCGCCGTACTCGGCCATGACCTCGTCACGGGCGGCACTCTGGGCAAGGCCGCGCTCCTTTTTGCCCGGGAGCCGGATAACCGACTCAAGCTTCGGAGCGGCCAGAGACTTCACCTTGTCGTAAACGTCGTCGGTGAAGTCAACCGATATCTCATACTCGACTTCTTCGATGTCGAACATGGCACGTAGCTGTGTTTGTAGATCGATGAATTGGCCGATGTACTGCTTGGCCTCTTCCAACCCACGGGCCACGGCAGCTTCATCCGAGGTCGGAGCTCCATCCTGGGCCATCCGAATGCCGTTCACCGTCGAACCGGCCTCAACCATGATGATGTCGATCTCGCCGGCGGGATTACGTACCCCGGCAACGGTGAGTTCAAACACCGACTCGTCGAGATCGTCGAAGGTTGGCAACGGGATCCACTCGCCATCTTTGAGGGCGAGACGAACGGCGCCAACCGGACGCTCAAACGGAATCGAACTTACCGACAGCGCCGCCGAAGCGCCGTTGAGGGCAAGAATGTCATAAGCCTGCTCTTCGTCGACGGCCAGAACCGTCCCGACGATGTGCGTGTCGCACCGGAATCCATCGCGGAAGTTCGGGCGCAGTGGGCGATCGATCAAACGACACGTGAGGATCGCCTTCTCCGAGGCCCGACCTTCCCTGCGGAAGAACGAACCAGGGATGCGACCCGCCGCATACATACGCTCTTCGATATCGACCGTCAATGGGAAAAAGTCGGTACCGGGACGCATCGTCTTCGATGCCGTTGCGGTGACAAGAACTTCCACGCCGCCGAGTTGTACGGTTACGGCTCCGTCGGCCTGAAGGGCCAGTTTTCCAGCGCTAATGGTGACTTCCTTGTCACCGACTAGGCCACGTACCTGATGTTCTGGCACGGTTTCTCCTTTGTTTCATGGAGAAGAGCCGCAATTGGCAGTGGTCACAGCTCCCGCGGGAGCGGTCTCCACTGACAATCGACAGGCTTTCTCCGATGGTGTTTCTTAGGTGATCTCGGGGTTTCCCGAAACTCGGAAGAGGGTGACTCCCCCATAATCAAGAAAGCGGCTGTTCAGCCGCTTTCTCAAAGTCTTAGTGGCGAAGGCCGAGCGTTGTTATGAGCGTGCGATATCGCTCGACGTCCTGGCGCTTCAGGTAGTTCAGCAGACGACGACGCTTACCGACCAACATGAGCAAGCCACGTTGTGTATGAAAGTCGTGCTTGTGCTCTCGCATATGATCGGTCAGATGCTTGATACGCTCGGTCAATAAAGCGACTTGAACCTCAGGCGAACCCGTGTCAGAGTCGTGCTGGCCGAATTCGGAAATGATTTCTTCGGTGGTCTTCATGAATCCAATGTTTCTCGACATGTACGCCCACTCGACAGAGGTGGTAAGTGGGACGGTTGAAAGTGTAACAGGTCCCACGCATGTGCCAATTCGTCCGGGTATCTGGCGACTGGAGGTCTTGATCACCCGGCGAGGGCTTCAACCTCGATCTCTACCTTCCAGGCCGGATCGAGCAGCGCAGCCACCACCACCATCGTGGCCGGCGGAGTTGACTGATCAAACAGCTGACGGTGTGCCCTGCCGACCTCGTCAGCAAATGCGACATCCGTGATGTACATCCGGGTCCGAACGACACCCGCTGCCGTACCCCCAAGCTCTTCGATCGCCGCGAGGGCGATCGTTCCGCACAACATCATCTGATCGAAGGGACCCTGGGGGGTTGAAGCTCCGTCCTGCGGTATGGGCGCAGTGCCCGCCACCCGGATCACCTCACCAACCCGGACAGCCCTTGAAAACCCGTAACGTTCCTCAAAGGGCGAAGCAGATCGAACAAATCGACGTTCCATGCCGTGAAGCTAGCCCAAGCCGTTCGGCTTGGTGGACTGGCGATCGGCGTTCAGTACATCGCGAGCGGCCGCTATATCGGTGCGGATCTGTGCCACGAGGTTTTCGACCCCGGCAAACTTCTGTTCCGCTCGCAGCCGATGGGCCAGCTCCACCTCAATCACCCGCCCGTACAGGTCGCCGTCCCAATCGATCAAATGAGCCTCGACGGTCACCGAGCGGCCGTCAAACGTCGGGCGAACCCCAACATTGGTCACGGCCGGGACCCGCTCTTGCTCGAGGATTGCATATCCGGCGTAGACCCCGGTCTCGGGTAACACGATGGTCGGTTCATAGTTCACGTTGGCGGTTGGTATTCCAATGGTTGTACCCCGGCCGTCGCCGCGGACTACTGGACCTTCGATGGCATACGGCCTGCCGAGAAGCTCAGCGGCTTCTTCGACCTTCCCTTCGGAGATCAGCACCCGGATTCGAGTAGAAGAGAGTTGTGAGTCATGTTCTGACAAGAGCGGCACCGCGTCGACCAAGAACCCCCAGCGCTCGCCCGCCGCTACCAACGTGGCGACGTCGCCGGCTCGATTCATCCCGAAACGAAAATCGGCCCCCACGGCCACAGCCCGGGCGGCGAGCGCATCGACGAGCACAGCTTTGATGAACTCGTCCGGTTCCATGGACCTGATTCGGGTGAAGGGCAACACGCCTACGACATCGACCCCATGGGCTTCAAGCTCACTCAACCGCTGGTGGATCGTTCCCAACAATCGTGGAGCCCGGTCAGGGGCGATGACGGCGAGAGGATGAGGATCGAAGGTCAACACACCCCGCACCGTGCCCGGTCCATTGGTCCGTTCGCCGAGAGACACCAACTCATCAAGCACAGCCTGGTGGCCTCGATGAACCCCATCGAAGACGCCAATCGCCACAACCGAGCGTTCGGTGGCAATCTCCCAGTCGCCTGGATCACCGGTAAGAACTCTCACGGCATGACCACCTCTGGCACGAACGTCCCTGAAACGAGCCGGTGAACCGCCAGAAGGTTCTCTGAGGTATCGGCCAACCGAACAATATCGCCCTCGGTCCATTGTCCGGGTACTTCTTCGACGGCCAAACGGGCTCCATGACGGACCCGATCCGCAACTTCGGAACGGAGCAAACAGTGTGGCAACGAAGCCAGCGCATCAAAAGGACTGAGGAGAGCCGTATCCCATCGACCGGCCTCACCCAGCGCATCGAGGCGCTCGAGGGTGACGGCATGTTCGACAGACAATGAGCCGGTCTTCAGTCGACGGAGTGCCTTGAG
>JAENVV010000061.1 GCA_016650365.1 Acidimicrobiia bacterium | reverse complement strand
GGCTATCGAGGCCGTCTGGCTCTCCATGAACTTATGCTGGTTTCAGAAGAGATCGAGCGAATGGCCGTAGACCAGGCCACTACCGACTCCATTAAGAAAATGGCGGTTGAACAGGGCATGCGCCCGCTTCGTCAGGACGGCCTGTTGAAGGCTCGGCGTGGAGAAACCTCGATCGAAGAGATTCTTCGGGTTACGGTATAAGGCGGATCCTCTCAGGATTCAGCCCGGTCGCTGGGTCCGGCCACATCAGACTTCGCTAAGCGGAGAAATCATTCAGGCCGCCCTTCGTGGTGCCGAAAGATACAGAGACCGCATTTGTGACCGCACAAGGGGAACCAGGTAGCCATGAACTCAGCATCTCGAAAACTCGGCGAGCTTCTCGTTGACAGGCACCTCCTCTCGAAGGATGTGCTTGAGACGGTGCTGGCAAAGGAACAAGCCACCGGGACCCCCATGGCCAAGATCCTGACCGATGACGGCTTTGTCCGTGAAGAAGATCTTCTTCGGACTGTGGCCGATCGGGTAGGAATGGAATACGTCGAACTCGATGACGAGCTTCTCGACCCCGACCTTGTCGCCCTCCTTGGTGGCGACGATGCATCCGCACTTCTGGCGATACCGGTCCGGCTGAAAGACAGCACCCTGACCGTTGCCGTGGCCGACCCGTTCGACGCAGAACGACATCGCCGGCTCGAACAGATCACCGGTAAAAAGGTCACGCTGGCCCTGGCGACCAAGGATGCCATCCAGCGTGCCATTGCGTTCATGCACGGGCCCGAGGAGATTCCGGTTACCCGGATTCCAGGGATGGGTGGTGGCGCGGCCGACATCGAGATTGCCGAACCCGCGCTGCACGTCAATCGGTTGCTTACGATTCTGGTTGATGAGGGCGGTTCTGACCTCCATATCACGGCGGGTTCAACCCCTCAAATACGCGTGAACGGTGAGCTGCGTCAGCTGCCTGAGTTTGGCGTCATGATGCCTGCCGAGATCCGTCGAATGGTCTACGCCATTTTGACCGAAAAACAACGCGAGAAGCTTGAGGAGACCCTGGAACTCGATGCGTCTCATCCGCTGCAAGGGAAGGGTCGCTTCCGTCTTAATGTGTTCTTTCAGCGAGACGCGGTCGGGGCGGTCTTTCGAGCCATTCCCGACGTAATCAAACCATTGGAAGAGCTAGGGGTACCCACGGTTGTCAAAGAGTTTGCCGGCTACGCCCGTGGACTGGTATTGGTTACGGGTCCGACCGGGTCAGGAAAGTCGACCACGTTGGCGTCGATTATCGATCTCATCAACCGCCGCCGGGCTTGTCATATCCTGACGGTCGAGGACCCCATCGAGTTCCTTCACCATCATCAGAAGGCCATTGTCAACCAGCGAGAAGTTGGCGCCGATACGGTTGGCTTCAACATGGCTCTTCGGCATGCGCTTCGCCAGGACCCTGATGTGATTCTGGTCGGTGAGCTGCGAGACCTCGAAACGATATCGACTGCCCTCACGGCGGCCGAGACCGGTCACCTCGTATTTGCGACCTTGCACACGCAGGATGCCCCCCAGACCATTGACCGTATGATCGATGTCTTTCCATCTCACCAGCAGGGACAGGTGCGAGTTCAGTTGGCCGCCACCTTGCAGGCCGTCGTGACCCAGCAACTGCTCCCCACCAGGGATGGCCGCGGCCGGGTGCCGGGGATCGAGGTCATGATCGCCACTCCGGCGGTTAGAAACCTCATCCGGGAAGGCAAGAACCATCAAATCGCCACCGCCATGCAGGCCGGCGGAAAATGGGGAATGCAAACGATGGATCAATCATTGGCTGATCTGGTTCGAAGGAACATAATTACGTATGATCTCGCAGCGGAGCGTTGCTCCGACCTCGAAGACTTGCAGCGACTTGTCGGTCGCGTGGCGTAGGAGATAAATCATGGCGACAACGTTTGAATATCGTGCCAAAGACGCCGATGGCAAGATGAAGAAGGGCACGATCGATGCCACCAGCCAGTCGGCGGCGGCGTCTGCGTTGCGCGGCAAGGGCTTAAGTCCGATGAGCTTGTCCGAGCAAGCCAATGCCAATTCCGGTCTCAAGAAGGAAATCAAAATTCCCGGCCTTTCGGATCGGGTAAAAGCCAAAGAGGTGGCGATTTTCTCCCGCCAGTTCGCC
Source organism: Acidimicrobiia bacterium (assembly GCA_016650365.1). Lineage (NCBI taxonomy): Bacteria > Bacillati > Actinomycetota > Acidimicrobiia > Acidimicrobiia bacterium. Next base: position 5,953 of record JAENVV010000061.1, on the reverse strand, counting down.
ACGATGATCAATGCGGGTCTGTCGTTGCTTCGGTCTCTCAGCATCCTCGCCGACCAAACCGAAAGCAAAGCGTTGGTTGCGATCATCAACGCCGTGAAGGCGGACGTAGAACGGGGAACCAGCCTGTCCGTGGCGATGGAACAGCACCCCAAGGCCTTTAATCAGCTGTATACCGCCATGATCCGGGCCGGTGAAGTCGGTGGTGTGCTCGATGACACCCTGTTGCGACTCGCCGATACCCTCGAAGCCCAGGTAGCCCTTCGATCCAAAATCAAGTCAGCCATGATGTACCCGATGGCCGTGTTCGGCCTCGTCATCTTCATCGTGGCCGCCATGATCATCTTCGTCGTGCCGATGTTCGAGGCCCTCTACGCCGACCTGGGAGGCGAACTTCCCGGTGCGACCAAGTTCCTGTTGCTCATCTCGAAGATCGTGACGACTTACTGGTGGGCCGTGATCATCGTCTCGGTCGGATCCTTCGTTGCATTCAAGAAGTGGATCGCCACAAAGGCCGGCCGGTCGACCTTCGATGCCATCAAGCTCAAGCTGCCGATATTCGGCAACCTCATCCACAAGACGGCCATCGCCCGGTTCTCTCACACCCTGGCCGCTTTGACCAAGACCGGAGTACCGATTCTCCAGGCCATGGACATCGTGTCGGACACGGCAGGTAACGCGGTAGTCGCCCGCGCTGTGCAAGACGTCAAGGCATCGGTTGCCGAAGGAGAGTCAATTTCGGCACCGCTCAACAACCATCCGGTATTCCCGGCCATGGTGGTGCAGATGATTGCCGTCGGTGAGGAGACCGGGGCGCTCGACACCATGTTGGAGAAGGTTGGTGACTTCTATGACTCCGAAGTCCAGGCCATGGTCGAAGGTCTCACCAGCCTCATCGAACCTTTGCTCATCGTGGTCCTCGGTGCGACGGTCGGTGGCATGCTCATCGCCTTGTACATGCCGATGTTCAACATCGTGAATCTCGTTCAATAACCCGTCAAACCTCGAGGTTTGGTGAGTGAGGGCCCGGCAAATGCCGGGCCCTCACTGGTTTGAAAGAATCCCTGGATTAGTTCTTAAGTCTGAGCGCTGTGCCGACGATAAACCCTACGTAGGTCAAGACGGCCTACAGGGAACATAACCATATATAAGGAGTCCCATAATGATTTCATGGATGCGTAACCGTCTCAACAAGGAAGAGGGCTTCACCCTCGTCGAGTTGATGGTCGTTGTTTTGATTATTGCCATTCTCATCGCCATCGCCATCCCGACCTTCCTCGGTGCTCGTGAGCGTGCTCAGGACCGTGCCGCCCAGTCGAACCTTCGCAACGCGTTGACCTCGGCCAAGGTGCACTACACCGACGAAGAGAACTTCTCCAACGGTGCCGGTGCCGACGTAACCCCCGTTCTGTTGAATGCGATCGAGCCCAGCTTGACTTTCGTGAATGCAGCTGCGGCCACTGACGGCTCGAACGTTGGGTATGCGGTTGAAGACAACGGCGTTGTGGGCGACCGCCAGGTCATCATCTTCACGGCGTACAGCGCCTCCGGGACCTCGTTCTGCATCGCAGACACGCTGACGAATGGAACGAACGGCTCTGGTACCACCTACGGGTCGGACACGACCGGCGCCAATAACGGATTCACTCGTGCCCAGTGTGCTGCTGCTGACTGGTAAACCGGAAACGAGATCTACCTGATACGTCGGGTGAACTCACTGAAGAAAGGACCGCCCTCCGGGGCGGTCCTTTCCGTTGTTCGGCTCTCCAGCCGTCGCCTGGTGTGCGGGGCCCGGTGCCCGCACAGGGCACTCTCCGATTTCGAGCTACAGCCTCAGCCGCTCAGAGCCGATATAACCGGATACATACCAATTGAAAGCGAGGAGCTCATGCGTCTGAAACATGACGAAGAAGGCTTCACGTTGGTAGAGCTGATGGTGGTGGTTCTTATTATTGCCATTCTCATCGCCATTGCGATACCGACGTTCTTAGGAGCCAGAACCCGGGCCCAGGACCGAGCGGTGCAGAGCGATCTGCGCAACTCTTTGTCTGCGGCCAAGGTGATATATGCCGATTCCAACGCCGACTACAACTTCGGCGTACCCGAACTCGACCTCGTCCATGCCGGGCTTTCCTACGTCGTCGGGCTGGCCCCGACTCCTGATGAGGTTGGGTTTGTCATCCTTCCGAATGCCGATGGACTGGTCAACCAGGCTGTGATGTTCGTTGCCCAGAGCAACTCGGGTACCTGGTTCTGTTTGTGGGACGAGGGGTCGGGTTCGGCGGCCGGCACCTATTTTGGCCAAGACAGCGCGATGACGTTTGGCGTCCTCGCCGATTGCCAGAACGGTTGGTAGCGGAAGCTTTGCTGGTCGTGCGGTAGGCTTGACGGCCCCGTTGAGCGGAACAGATGTATCTCGAGAACCTTGAGCTAGTCGCCCCATTTCTCTTCGTCCTGGTCGGCCTGGTGGTCGGGTCGTTCCTTAATGTGGTGGTCTATCGGATCCCGGCCGGCCTGTCGGTGGTTCATCCGCCGTCAGCCTGCCCGAACTGTGGTTCGGCGATCAAGCCGTATGACAACATCCCCGTGGTGTCCTGGCTGGTATTGCGGGGTCGGTGTCGCTCGTGCCGCAACCCGATCTCGGCCCGGTATCCGCTCGTTGAGGCGACCACCGCAGTGTTGTTCTATGCGACGTACGCGGTAATCGGGTTGCGGTGGACGGTCCTGGCGTTTGTCTGGTTTGTGGCCGTCACGCTCGCCCTAGCCCTCATCGACCTCGACACGAAACGGATACCCAACCGGATTCTGTTTCCCGGCGCCATCGTTGGTGCCGTGCTGCTCGTCGGTGGAGCACTGGCCGACGGCGAACTCAGCTCTTATGGCCGATCGTGGCTGGCGGCGGGTGGCTATTTTGCCGGGTTTCTCGTCCTCGCTCTCATTGTTCCGGCAGGCTTTGGAATGGGTGACGTCAAGCTGGCCTTCTTCCTTGGCATGTTCGTGGGATACGGATCGTGGGCTGCACTGGCGGTGGCCGTTTTTGGTGCGGTGTTCATAGGTGGGGGAGTTTCGATCCTGCTCCTACTCACCAGGCGGGTCGGACGTAAGGACGCCATTCCCTTCGGTCCGTCGATGGTGGCCGGTGCATGGATTGCCATAGCGGTTGGCGACGAGCTCGCTCGAGCCTATTTGCAAATCGGCTAGTCCTTGCAACGCGCCGCGGAATCGCGCTACGCTTCGGAAACAACACGTTTGTAATTACGATGTTGTAGCCTACGGGGCAAGGGATCGCGGTGCTGGCCGCCAAGGAGCGTAAGAATGACCGCCAATGTCGGTCTGGATATCGGAACGAGCGCAGTGCGAGCTGCCCTCGTCGAGACGTCCAAGAAAGGGCCGCCGGTGCTCAAGAAGTTCGCCGAGGTGGCTTTGCCATTCGGGGCGATCCAGAACGGCGAGATCGTGGACGAGGGCGTCATCAGCGACGCAGTCGCTCGCCTCTTCAAAGAGGCCAAGATCCCCAAGAAGAACGTGATCGTGGGGATCGCCAATCAGCGGGTCATTGTTCGCCAGATATCGGTTCCCTACATGCAAGAAAGCGAACTGGCCGAATCCCTGGCATTCCAGGCGCAGGAATACATCCCGATCCCCATTGATGAAGCGATTCTTGATTTCGTCCCGCTTGAGGAGTACTCGACCCCCGAGGGGGAAGCCCGGATGTCAATCATGGTCGTCGCCGCTCAGAAAGAGATGGCGGCCGACGTCGTGCGAATTCTTGGCGGAGCTGGCATCAAGCCCAAGGCGATTGACCTCCAGGCATTCGCCTTGGTCAGGGCCGCTACCGGTGGTGACATCGATCTGAGTCCCAACCCCAAGGCAATTGTCAATATCGGAGCCAGTCTTACCCAGGTACTCGTTATCAAAGGTGGCACCCTTCGGTTCCTCCGGATCGTGCCCAACGGCGGAAACGACTTCACCAGGAGCGTCGCAGACGCCCTTAATATCGACGATGAACAAGCCGAGCAGTTGAAACGACGTCTCGGAGTGGCCATCGAGGGAATGCCGACAGGCGACGACCCGGACGCCAAAGCAATGGCCGCACTCACCCGTCAGGCCGATGCGTTGGTCGACGAGGTTCGAAGCTCACTGGATTTCTATTTGTCCTCCGCCGATGACGGTGGCATCGATACCGTCATGATTGCTGGCAATGGCGCCCGGCTTCCTCACCTGGCCAACCGCATGCGGGTGCAACTCAACATGCAATTGCAGCCGGTGACGTTGCTGAACTCCGGTCGCCTCACGATCGGTAAGACGGGCCTCACAGAGGAAGAACTGAACCAGACCCAACCGGTTCTGCCCGTCGCGGTGGGGCTGGCACTGTGGGGGCAAGCCTGATGAGGCCGATCAACCTTCTACCGCCTGAACAAGCCCGTGCGGCCAAGGCCCGGCGCGGATCGGCGATGGTGGTTCTGCTGTTTGTCGTATTCCTGGTCGGCCTGGCCGGGCTTTGGTTCATGAAGTCGCAATCGTTGGCCACGGCGGTCGAAAACGTCGACACAGAGCGCGCCGCCAACGCTCGCCTTGAGAACGATATTGCCGCCCTATCGGATGCGTCGGACGCGCTGAATCTCTATGAGAGTCGATCGGTCCAGATCACGGAATCTCTCGCCGTGGACCTGGACTGGGGTCGGTTCATGAACGACCTCGGGCGGGTACTTCCTCCCAGGACCTGGGTGACGAGCCTGTCAGCCGGCGCCGCGCCACCCGACCCGGCGGCGACCGGGACTCCGAGCTACGGTTCGGTGACGTTTGCCGGGACTGCGTTCGATTATCCGGATGCTTCGACATGGTTCCGGACCCTCGACTCGACTGAATGGGCCGCGGTTGGGGGAGCCTGGGTCGCCAGTATCTCCCAGTCACAAATAGCAGACTTTCCGATCGTTACTTTTTCATCGTCCGCCTCGTTGACTGAACAGTCATTCACTGATCGGGCCACCACCAGGATCGTGGAGATTTCCGAATGAGGCGGGCACTTCTGATCGCCCTTCCGCTGATGCTCCTGGTCGGAGCCGGGTTCTACTTCCTGTTGTGGGGACCACTCGGCGAGGAAATCGCCGTGCAAGAGCAAGAGTTGTCGACCCTGCAGGTGCAGGGCAATGCGTTGTCGCAGCGCCTCCGGGAGTTGAACCGGGTCAACGAGCGCCTTCCCGAGTATGACCGGGCCAATGCCAACATGCTGTTGTCGATTCCGGAGGCGCCTCAGATCGATGCTCTGACCGACGAACTGTCGGTCCTCGCCGATCGGGCGAACGTCGAGTGGGAAGCGGTCAGCTTCAGTACTCCCGGTGACCAGAGCAACTCCGGCGTGCGCGAAGTTGCTCTGGCGATGACCGTGAGCGGCCAGTACTTCGAAATTCTTGGCTACTTGTATGGGTTGTCGGAGATGGACCGGCTTGTCCGGGTCGACGGCATCACCGTCAGTCCGTCCCTCGATGCGGACACGGGCGTGAACACGCTCTCGATGACCATCAATGCGGTGGCCTTCACGACTGGTGCGATTGTGGTTCCGGCGCCGCCCGAAGTCGCTGAACCCGACATTCCGGTTGACGAAACGACCACGACGACCACAACGGTCGCTTCGTCAACGACCACGACAACCACGGCAGGTGGATGATGCATAAGAAGAAGCGAGGCTCCGGGTCCGCGACAGCTGTGGCGATCGTCCTGGTTGGCCTTGGACTGGCCGTCGGATGGCTAGGCATCGCTCCGGCCGTTTTTGGAGCAGGCGCCAGCCCATACGCGGCCAATCTGGCGAGCGATTCCGCTCCTCAGTCTGCCCCGGTCGGCAACCTTGCCAACCTCGTTGCCGGGGATGTGGTGGCTTCGAATCTCCAGACGTCTCAGCCTCGCGACCCGTTCCGACCGCTAATCCTCGACGATGGGACGGCCTCGTTTGGCCCTG
>JAENVV010000060.1 GCA_016650365.1 Acidimicrobiia bacterium | reverse complement strand
GAGTTTCTCAATCGTATTCAAGGACAGTTTGTCATCATCGGGCTTATCGGAGCGGCGGTCGCCGGGCTGATCGCTTCGGGACTCGCCGCCGCCTCACTCCGGCCGATGGGATCGCTGGCGGCCGCCGCCGAGAACGTCGCACGCACCCAGGACCTTGACGCCACTATTCAGGTTCGCCGCTACGACGAAGTGGGGCGAGTGTCGAGCGCCTTCAACACGATGCTCGCCGCGCTGGCTGCGTCGCGCAGCCAGCAGAAACGACTGATTGACGACGCCTCGCATGAGTTACGGACCCCACTGACCGCCTTGCGCACCAATATCGATTTCCTCCAACGGGCCGACGGTCTTGAGCTGTCAGAGCGGAAAGACATCTTGCGCGATGTGAACTTCGAGCTTGAGGAATTGACCACCCTGGTGTCGGAACTGGTCGAGCTCGCCAAAGACAACCAGACAAGCGATGAGGCAATCATGGAGATCGAGCTCGGCGCTCTGGTTAGCCGGGTCGCCGAGCGGGCCGAACGCCGATACAACCGGGCGGTCATAGTTACGTCCGACGACACCCACGTCACCGGTCGTCCCACCCTCATCGAGCGAGCCGTCTCGAACCTCATCGACAACGCCCACAAATGGAGCGGACCCGATCAACCCATTGAGGTGTCCGTGGCGGCCGGCGAAGTGCGCGTTCGCGACCACGGCCCGGGAATCAGCGACGCCGACAAGAGTCGGGTATTCGATCGGTTCTACCGCTCTGACCACGCCCGGACGCTGCCAGGATCAGGTCTTGGCCTGGCCATCGTCCATGAAATCGTGGTATTCCATGGCGGCACCACGATCGTCGAGGACGCTCCCGATGGCGGAGCCATCGTCGGTTTCCGGGTGGCAGCCGCCTCATAGTCCGTTTGCCCCCGTCGGGGCCGAAGCCTCTGGTCGACAACAGGGCGTGGCGCGACACTGACGATATCTCGTTTCGTCGAGTCGCCTGCCCACCGAAACGTCACCGGGACGAAGGCTGGTTCGGCTGCTCGTCGTTCAAGTTCTCGGACGTCGCACGAACGTTGAGAAACCTGAAATCCGAAAGGATGGCAGAAAATGGTTCTTAGGGTCTTCTTAGATTCTGTTTCCCGTACGTTTAGGTCCGCCGATCATAGTTCTGTCATGGAAGGCACCACGATGACCTCCACAAACGAAGAAGACGCCACCCCCGTGCCCAGTCTGATCGCGGTCAGCTTCACGGATCCCTTGCTCGCCCAAGAGGCCAGTATCGCCATGATCCGCCTTGAGCGGCGCCAATCCTTGAAGATCGACGACATGGCGATCGTCAACAAGACCACCGATGGGCGGGTCCACATCCACCAGACGCGCGACATGAGCGCCGGGCAGGGAGCTGCTACCGGCGGCATGTGGGGCGCCTTGGTCGGTCTCGCAGTGGCAGCACCTTTCGTTGGGGCAGCCATCGGCGCGGCGGCCGGTGGGTTATTCGCCAAACTACGCGACATCGGCATCGACGATGGCCGGATGCGCGACCTTGGCGACAGCCTCACAGACGGCCAGGCCGCTCTGTTCATCCTCCTCGAAGATTTCCAACTTGCCCACTTGCTTGCCGAACTCCGACGGTTCGACGGTCGACTCCTCCATGCGACCGTCGACGCCGAGCTCGCAGCTCAACTCGAGGAGGCGCTTGCCTACCAGATCTGAAAATCACCGGAACGGGCGGTTTCGGCCCCCCCAGCCTGACTCCCACAAGGCCGCCCGTTCCGACCGCTAGTCACGAAAGGAACCGCCAACATGGACACGACATTTATTGCCAGCCGACCCTCCGGCCGTACTCGTCGACCCAAGACCTATCGAGCAGATCGAGTGTGTACGGACTTCTCCTGTGAGACGATCCTCTCCCGCTACAACAAGCGAGAGGCCTGTCACATCCACGCCCCCGTGAAGTTCCCCCGCATCCGCGGGCGTTTCGAAGACGACGAATAGACCTCACTGCAATCCGGGTTGGTTCATGTTCAGGTTCTGAACAAAGACCAGCAAACGATAGGGCGGGCCCAAATTGGGCCCGCCCTACCTGACTCTCCAGCGTCTACGGTTCGACGATGACTTTGGCTCGCATCCACGGGTGCGGTGTGCAGAAGTATTCGAACTCGCCAACCTCGCCAAACGTGTAAGTCCACGTGTCACCCTTGGCCAATAGGCCAGAGTCGAACCCGCCTCCTACGTCAGTCACGGTGTGAGCTTGGGCGTCCTCGTTCAGCCAGGTCACGGTTGTTCCGACCTTGACGGTCAAAACGTTGACGTCGAAATCGACGGGCACCTCGTCGACGGCGAACTCATCGGGAGCATCGAGGGGCTGAGCAGTCCAGGCGGCATCAACCATTCGCACCACCGGTCCATCCGGCATGGTGCTCGGCAGATCGGGAGTCGCTGCGCTCCCTTCGGAGGAACCGACCTCGAAGATCTCCGGGTTCGGGTCACCCGACACCGTAACGATCCCGAGGGCGCCCTTATCGAAGGTACGGGTGATGGCGTGGTCCACGAGGAGGATGTTGGCCGGGACGTACCCCACGAGGTCGACAATGACACCGCCACCGGCCGGCACCAGCGTCGTTTGCGATCCTCTGAGAGGCTCGTTGAGTGCCGCACCTTCCATCCACACGGCATCCCATTGCGAGCCAATCGGATGGAAATTGGCATCAAGGTTGATTCCGGCGTTCACAAAGTAGATCCGGGCCCGATCCCCCACCGCCATCTGTAACGCGTTGTCACCAGTCAATGCACCCTTGGCACCATTGAACACGACCATCGTGGGGTGCTCGTCGGTCATCGCAGCCCGGTCCATCGTGTACGGACCCGAGTCGGTCGACGTCAGGTAATACTCCGACTGCACGACGTAGAACTCCTTATCGGCAGCCGGAAGCGGGGTTTCCGGATCGATGAGAATCCCACCGTACATTCCATGAGCGATATGCCCTGGCACGTCGCCCGCGGCACAGTGATACATGAATATTCCCGGATACAACATACGGGCCTCAATGACGGCAGACTCGCCGGGGGCAACCAGGGTATCGGCAGCGCCGCCTCCTTGACCCGAGACGGCATGGAAGTCGACGTTGTGAGCAGACAGGTTGCCCTCTGGGTTGTGAATCACGAACCGCAGAACATCACCGACCCTGGCACGAACCATCGGACCAGGCGTACCGGTCAACCGATCGTCGCCGTGTATCTGATAACCCCAGGTCTCGAATTCGATGCCGGTGGCTGGGTCGATGGCTGTCACATTCTCAACGACGTCGAACTCGACCGTAACAATCGCTTGGTTCGTCCGGTCGGGAGCCGGAGGCACGTTCGGTGCGTACGAGACATTGATTTCGTCAGCCGGCGCAGGAGACAGCTCGGCCTTTGGAGTGAGGACCGGGATCACCGATCCGAACTCGGAACTGACCGGGGTGGCGATGGGCTCGGTAGGCGGGGCCACCGGAGTCGTTGGGGTCGGAGCGTTCGTAACCACGGTCGGCGTGAACCCGGTGAGTTGCTCGTCAACCATTGACTGCACGACATCTTTGTCAACGGAGTTGTGCGATGCCAGCAGCACGACCGACACCACGCTGAGAATCGAGGCGACTAACACGCCGGCCAATGCCGCTGCCAGTAGCCAACCCAGGGCTGGATGGACGTGGGACGGGGACTCGGTGGGTCGGGTGCTCATTGGGTTCCTCCATTACGTTGGATTGGTTCTTCAAACACTGAGCGCCGTCCGAGCGCCGCGACGAGCGCCCGGCGGGCGTCGACCCACGCATCGTGCAACGCACACGGCAGATCTTCATTGCAGGTACTGTTGCGCAGCACGCAGAGGCCGTCGGCAGTCGGACCCTCGACGGCCTCGATGACCTGGATCATCGTCAAGTCATCGGCCGCATCAAGGGT
>JAENVV010000059.1 GCA_016650365.1 Acidimicrobiia bacterium | reverse complement strand
CTGTGATGTCAACGAATAGACGCCAGAAATCAGAGCCTGGGAAGCGATAACCGTCGCCAGGGTGGCGAGGATCACCAGCGGAAGAACCGCCCAGCTGGGAGCCATCGAGTAAAAGGGATTCTCGATCGCTTCGGGGTTGTTGAGTAGAAGGGCTCCTTGCCCGAAGTAGTTGATGACGAGGGCAGGAAAGACGAGCCCGAACCAGGCCAGACGGATGGGTTTGGTCCCGAAGTGGCCCATGTCGGCGTAGAGTGCCTCACTACCGGTGGCCACGAGGAATACGCCACCCAGCGCCAGAAACGCGAACCTTGGTTCCTGGGTAACGAGTCGCAGCGCAACCAGCGGATTAATTGCCGCCAGCACGCCCGGTTCCTTGATGATCTGGATGACACCGAGTAGGGCCAGGACCCCGAACCAAACGACCATGATCGGGCCGAACATCGCACCGAGAACTGCCGTGCCCCGATGCTGGTTAGCGAAGAGCACGATAAGAATGACCGAGGCGATGACCAGAACCCACGGGCCTAATCCCGAGAAGGTAACTTCCAGGCCCTCCACCGCCGAGAGCACCGAAATGGCTGGCGTGATCATCCCGTCGCCGTAGAGCAGGGCCGTCCCGAAAAGCCCGATTCCGATCAGCAGAGTCCGCCGCTTCGTTTTGGCCCCATCGCCCATCACAAGAGAGGTGAGCGCCAGGATGCCGCCCTCGCCGTCGTTGTCGGCTCGCATGACGAAGATCAGGTATTTGATAGAGACGATCAGGACGAGAGCCCAGAAGATCAGCGAAAGGACCCCGAGGACGCCCTCCTCGGTCGGCTCAAGATTGGCGACGCCAAAAGCCTCGCGGAATGCATAGAGCGGGCTGGTGCCAATATCGCCGAATACGACGCCAAGAGCAGCAAGCGACGTGACCGCGAGGCCCTTGGAATGGCCGTTGCCATGATCGGACATTCTTCAACCCCTCATAGACTCACGCCCGGTGTTTCTCCAGGACACATGAGGCCGAGAGCATAGTGGCGGAGGGGCTGGGTTCAGAATCATCGTGGCGGGTCAATCGGGTGGGCACCGAATCCACCACTACGTGGTGCTGTCGGCCGCCGTCCGGCGGAGCTTCTCTGCGATGGACTGGTCTCCGTCGATCGACAAGTGGTCTAGCGGGCCCCGACCCCACAGCCATAGGTCAAGATCTGCCGGCTCGCCGCGGATTGTTGCGTCCGGCAAACCTTCCAAACGAGCGAGCTTCAACGCTGGCAGGTCATAGTCGTTTCCGGAGACAGGACTTGACCCGAGGAACCGCCCGAAGTTCATGGACCACGACGCCGAGCCATCCAATAGTGCAACGGTGGCGGTGGTTCCGTCCGGTTCGTAGGTGGCCCAATCAGGCAGATTGTCCAAGTCGAGTGAGTACCGAAAGATTTCGTCGACGCCGTCCGCAGCCAAATCGGCGTGAAGTACCGGGGAGATGCCGGCGGCGAGTTCCGCATCGACCCGGTGAATGAGGGCTTCATGAGCCTGGCGCCGTCGGACCCATCCGACCGAGTGGCCATCGTCATGCCAACTCCAGCATTGCTCCTCGGGTTGGTGGGATTCCAGAGCCTTTCCGAGACGGGCCGATTGCTTGACGAATCCTTCAAGAAGCAGATCCGGGGCCGGCCGCTCGAACGGCGGAACGTCTCCTGGATCTTCGAGCAGGTCCTCGACGATGCTGGCCCAAAAATGCTGAACGTCCATCAGGTGCCAGATGAGATCGGCCACGTCCCAGTCGGGACAGCTCGGCACCGGGTTGGTCAGTTCTGTGCCTGCCAGAACTGCGGCGAACCTGACCGATTCGCGCCGCACAGCTTCGACATAATCATTCATTGGAGTCAGCGTACCGACAGAAGCTTCGTCGTGTCCCGGCTATGGGCCATTATCGATTGAGAGCCGGACGATCGGCACGGCGGTCGCCATTGCTTCAGGATCGTTGAAGGGCAGTTTGAATGCCTTCGCCAGCCCCCGGGCGGCGGTGGCATGTTCGATTGCGTACCGTTCGAATATGGTGACCGCGCTCTGCCGGTCCAAGACCGTTGCTTCGGATTTGACGTTTTGGAGGTTCCCACTGCTGATTCGAACGGTCGAGTTTGCCGAGATATTCTTGAACCAGTCACTACGCGTGCCCCACGCGGCGGCTACGTACAAAGCCTCTGGTTCCCGCTGAATCACTTCCAGCACGGTCTGTCTGGCCAGGCCCGAACGTCTGCCGACGTGCTCGATCAACACAAAACGCCTTCCGAGGATGCGACCAAGGCCGATCCGGTAGAAATAGCGCGGCGCTCGGGCGAACCAGCGGCCCACCCCACTCGGTGGCTTTCTCTTGTTCGTAGCGTATGTCATGGTTTTGTAACCCTATGGCAGTCTCACGGTCGCGGGAAGGGCCGACTTACTCCTGCCGGAACAGAATCGAGCATACTGGTGCGATGACAGAGCGCAATGTTCTCGGAAGTGCATTAGAGGAGTGCGGGACTGACCCCGTGACGGGATGGCATCGTGACGGGAGCTGCACAACCGGTCCTGAAGACCTCGGCAGCCACACGGTGTGCGCCGTGATGACCCACGAGTTCTTGACCCACCAGCAGGGCATCGGAAACGACCTGGCAACGCCGATGCCCCAATACCGTTTCCCCGGCCTGGTACCTGGAGATCGGTGGTGTGTGACAGCTCGCAACTGGTTACGAGCTCACCTCGACGGGGTCGCCGCACCGATAGTTCTTGCCTCCACACATGAACGTGCACTGGAGATCATCCCGCTGTCGGTTCTCACCGAGCACGCGGTTGACGTGCCGACCGATCCCAGTTCGATTGACGGCGTCTAAGCGCTGCTCGCCGCGATAGCTTCCGACATATAGACAGCCAACCCTTCGCCGCGCTTGTCGATGTTCTTGGTGAACCGAATGTCGGCAACGTACATCTGTCCGAGTCCCGCATGGATCTGCTTGGAGCAGTCGTAGAACCATCGGGAAATGTGGGCTCGATGACGTTCGGCGAGTTGGGTCGCCTGCGGACTGTCGGATGGCAAGCCTTCATGCATCAAATCCACGAAGGTGGCATAAATCTCGGCGATTTCGGCCTTGATGGCAGTCCAATCCTCCTTCGTGTACTTGTTCGTTCGTTTCGTTGATTGCCGATAGGCATCAGAATCGCCCCAGCGTTCTTTGACCTCCTCCTCATATTTGGACGGGTCGAAGTCGCCGAACACTTCCAGTTTTTCTTCGTAATTCATGGTTTCTCCTGATGTTTCGTTGCGGATCTCGGCAGCTGAATTCATCACGAACGGGATCTCTGTGTTCGACGGGGCACCGGTCCCACCAAGCAAGAGTGTCAAACTGGACGAGCCGATCTTCCAGCCACATGAAGCCGGGGGGACCCAGAACGGTCGAATAGAACGCGACGGCCGCCTCAAAATCGGCAAAGAAGAGGGTTGCGCCGCGGATGGCCAGGAAGGAAAAGCGAGGCTCCGGGCTGGGATCCACGATGTAGTTCCGCCGGTAGCTCTCAAAATCCAAATCGTCCTCCCACGCCAAGATTACCGTTTGGCGGACCACCCTTCGGGTCGTGGCAGAATGACGTCAATGGATGCTGCTGAATACATCGATGCGCTCACCCGGGCCGGCGACCGAATAGTGTTCGTCCTCGGCGGATTGGACCTGGAAACGCCGGTACCGAGCTGTCCGGAGTGGGTAGCCCGGGACCTGGTTCGTCACGTCGCAGGAGTTCACTCCTGGGCTAGGGCCATTGTTGGCGGTCGATTGGTTGCACAGCCAGGCCGCGACATGGAGCAACTGGTGGGCGGCTGGCCACCCGATGACGAGCTTCTCGACTGGTTCGCTGCCGGCTATCGCGATCTTGCGCGAGTTTTGCGGGAGGCTCCCGAACAGCTGCAGTGCTGGACCTTTCTGGAGGCTGAGTCTCCGCTATTGCACTGGGCGCGACGCCAGGCACATGAGACCTCGATCCACCGGGTCGACGCCGAATTGACTGCCGGCCTCGACCCAGAACCGTTCGTGCCGGCGTTCGCTTCCGATGGTGTCGACGAGCTAGTGATGGCCTTCATCACAAGACGAAACAGCGGGCCTCGATCCGTTTCGCCGACCAGCTTCGGGATGCAGTCCACCGATTCGGGGGAGGCGTGGACCGTCTACTACGACGACCAGAAGGCCGTCTCGGTTCGCTCAAGCGATCCGGACGCCGACGCACTCGTCCGAGCCCCGGCTTCGGATCTCTACCAATGGGTTTGGCATCGGCTTCCCCGAGACTCCGCCGAGTTGGTCGGCGATCCCAAGGTTATCGATGATTGGAACACCGTCCACGTCCGCTGGTCCTAATCAGAACCCATCGCTGAGTGCTCCATTGCTGTCGTCGGTCACGTACTCAACGGGAGTTCGCCGGTGACTGCCTTCCACGCGATAGTTCCATAACCGGGAGTGCCGGCACGGACGTTTGACGGGTCACGGGACCTGGATCATATGATCGGCTGCGTGGTCGTTGCTGAGGTTCAAGCACTGCTGGCTCGGATGTCCGCTGCCGAACCGAGCTACCCGTTTGGTCCGGGAGCCCAGGTCTGGAAAGGGGGAGGCAAGATCTTTGCCATCGTTTCGGAAGACTCCGAACCCGTCCAGATCTCGTTGAAGTGCGACCCGGAACTGGCTCTCGACCTTCGTGAAGAGTTCCCGGGCCGAGTTAGGCCGGGGTATCACCTCAACAAACGGCATTGGAACACCGTGGTGGTCGATCAACTCCCCGACGGAGAACTCGAAGATTGGATCGGACACTCCTACGAGCTGGTGGTGGCATCCCTGCCAGCCAGAATCCGGCAGGTCATTTCGAAGCCGTAGGCGCACCGGTGCCTTAACGAGAAAGACCTGCGTTCGGCATCAAGGCTGAACGCAGGTCCGACCCGTGAACTATTGAGGGCTAGGCGCTACGGCGGTTGCCGTCTCGACCTTTGTTGGCGCCGCGGTAGCCGCCGGCGGATGCGCGGTTGCCGTCTGGGCCTTTCGAACGCTCATTGGATCGCTGGTTACCATCCCGATCGGTGATCGAGGCGTGACGGTTCCCGTCGACGGAGTTTCCCCCCTCGGAACGATTACCGCGGTGCCCCTCGTTTGACCGGCCTGCGTTGGTCGACTCCGAGCGAGTCCTACCCGAACCGCTACCTTGTGACCCGTTGCGGCTTTGACCGCCACCGGATCGACGACTCTGCTGGGATCGCTGGCCATTACGGTTTTCTTGCGAGTTGCGCTTCTGCCCGCCGCCGCCGCCCTTTTGCTCAACAATGGGAGCATCGCCGATTCGACCGCCAGATTCGCCGGTCAACCAGTCCGTTTTCGGATCATGCATGGTGGTGTTAAGGCCAACCGAGCTTTGCAGACGACGAGCGTCGCCCATCTGGTTCCCGAGCACAAAGGACACGACCACGCCGTCCGCACCGGCTCGGGCGGTGCGGCCCGAACGGTGGAGATAATCCTTCGGATCTTCTGGAAGGTCGAAGTGAACGACACTGGCAACGTTGTCTACGTGGATACCCCTGGCTGCCACGTCGGTGGCGACCAACGCTTGGACCTTGCCTTTGCTAAATGCGGCGAGAGCACGGGTGCGCTGGTTCTGGCTGCGGCCGCCATGGATGGCCGCAGCGTTTACGCCGGCCCGTTCCAACTGCTGGGCGACCCGATCGGCGCCGCGACGGGTTCTGGTGAAGACAATGGACGGTGTCGACGTGCCGATGATTTCGGCGGTCATCTGAACTCGCGCGTGGTTGTCAACCTGCCAGAAGTAGTGCGAAGCTTCGCCAGCGTTCTCGTCGCCTTCGACCTCGTGGGTAACAGGATCCGTTTGGTAATCCTTGGTGAGCTGGGCTACGTCCTTGTCGAGCGTCGCCGAGAACAGGATGGTCTGACGCTTCTTGTTCGTCATGTCAAGCAGGACCTTGACCTGGGGCATGAAGCCCATGTCTGCCATCCGATCAGCCTCATCAATGACAACGATGTTGACATCTTCAAGGCTGACTGAGCCTTCGTCGATTAGGTCGGTCAGACGTCCGGGTGTGGCAACGACGACATCGGCACCACGTTTGAGCTGACGGCGCTGGAAGTCATAGCCAACCCCTCCATAGATCGCCAGCACCCAACGGTTGTTGGCTTTAGCGAGCGGAAGTAGTTCCCTGCTGATTTGGTCGGCGAGTTCCCTGGTGGGAGCCAGAATCAGCGCACGGGGACGCTTCGGGTTGGCTCGTTCAACCCGGGCTAGCAGCGGAAGGCCGAACGCGAGGGTCTTGCCGGATCCGGTCGGGGCTCGTCCGAGAACGTCGCGGCCGGCAAGCAGGTCGGGAATGGAGGCTTCCTGGATTGGAAAGGCCTCCGTGATAGAACGCGCAGCCAGTGGCTTTGCGAGGCGCGCAGGCACGCCGAGGTCGATAAAGCTGGTCATGTCTCTCCTCTGGCCCCAATCGTATTGGGGTCGGGCAGGTACGGTTTGGTCAGGCTCGACGCTCGTAATCCGTATCCCACGAGGATCGAGAGGCATGAACTCGAGGTCACGTTCTATGCCAGGTAGTTGGCCGTAATCACCAGGGTGCGCGCGTGCGCAGACTTCGTTCTAGTGCGGCGGTGATGTAACGCTAACACAGATTCAGATCGATACCAGCATCTCACTCTGGGCCTGACCGGGCATACCGCGTCAGGGCGGGTGACGCCTGACGGGGTACGAACCGTCTATCGTCAAGGTGTGACCATTGAAGAAGAACGCATCGCCCTGTTCATGGACTACGAAAACCTCGCCATCTCGGCGCGTGAGGACCTGGGAGGGATCGCGTTCGACT
This sequence comes from Acidimicrobiia bacterium, assembly GCA_016650365.1. Lineage (NCBI taxonomy): Bacteria > Bacillati > Actinomycetota > Acidimicrobiia > Acidimicrobiia bacterium. The sequence goes on along the minus strand of JAENVV010000059.1, from coordinate 12,804 downwards.
TAGGACCGGTGGCCGACGCCCTGGCTGAGCGAGGGAGGGTTATCGCCAGGAAAGCCTATGGAGACTGGTCCTACTTCGATGAGGACCGCCGCATGCTCACCCGTCACCACGTCGAACTGATCGAGATTCCCCAGCGGATGGGGACCATCCGCAAGAACGCCGCCGATATCAAAATGGCCGTCGACGCCCTGGAAATGGCCTTCGAGCGCTCTTATGTCTCCACTTTCGTGATTTGCACAGGTGATAGCGATTTCACTCCGCTGGTCCATAAACTCAGAGAGTTGAACAAACGAGTCATTGGCGTCGGAATCAGGGCATCGACCTCCAAGCTACTCCCACCCGCCTGCGACGAATTCCTGTTCTACGAGACATTGGAAGGCGTAGAACCAGGGGTTCCCACACCAAAGAAACCGGCCCGCCAGCAGGCGCCACCTGTCCCGGACGTGGTCGCTCCCGAACCCAAGGAGACACCGGCCGACAACGACGGCAAGAGCCTCGACGATCTGGCCAAGCTCGTGAGCACGACGGTCGGAGGGTTGAAGCGAAGCGCCGGTGGGGTCATCCTGGGCTCGCAGCTCAAGAGAACCCTCTTGCGTAAAGACCCCACCTTCTCCGAAGCGAACTATGGGTTCCGGGCCTTTGGAGAGCTACTGCGATACCTGGACGAACAAGGCGTAATCGAATTGTCTGAAGGGCCTGCCAAGGGCGACCCTGAGATCGATTTTCCAACCGAGAGTGCCGGGGCGGATGCAGCTTTCGACCTTGTAAAGAAGGTCATCTCGGAGATCGGGACCGATCGAACGGTCATGCTGTCCGGACTGAAGGATCAGATGCGCAAGCGCGACCCCCAATTTTCGGAGAAACAGTTCGGTTACAGCAGCTTCCTTCAGTTCATGAAAGCTGCCGAAACAAAAGGGGCGGTCCGGCTCGAGTGGAACGAGGAGCTTGGCGGGTACATTCTGGGCGTTTGAACGGTTCACCGGGTTGGTATCGTTGCCCGCATGAGCCAAACACCCCATACGTACGTTCACGGGCACCAGCCATCAGTCCTGAGGGCGCACTCATGGCGGACAGTCGAGAATTCGGCTCCCCACCTTCTCACCCACCTGCTCCCTGGGGCATCGATTCTTGATGTCGGTTGCGGACCTGGCACCATCACGACTGATCTTGCTGATCGGGTGAAACCAGGTGAAGTGATCGGTATCGACGCAGTGGAAGCGGTGATTTCCAGGGCAACCGCTCTCCTCACCGACGGAACCACGCCGAACTGTCGGTTCGCCGTTGGTGATGTATATGCGTTGGACTTCCCTGACAATCGGTTCGATATCGTCCACGCGCACCAGGTCTTGCAGCATCTCAAGGATCCGGTTGCCGCACTAGCCGAGATGTATCGGGTCACGAGACCCGGAGGGATCATCGCGGTTCGAGACGTCGACTACGGAGGGATGGTTTGGTGGCCGCCGGACCCGATGCTGACCCGCTGGAATGAGCTCTATCACGCCATTTGCGAGGCTGATGCTGTCTTCGCAGACGGAGGGCGCCATCTCCTGTTTTGGCTGCAAACCCTCGATGGGATCGATATCGAGATGTCTTCGTCAACGTGGACATTTGCCACGCCAGAGATGCGGGCTCGTTGGGGCATAGTCTGGGCAGATCGCGTGCGAGCCTCCCACTATGCGTCTGAGGCCATCAAGCACGGCCTCAGTGACCCTGCCGAACTCAATGCCATCGCCTTGGCCTGGCTGCGGTGGGTAGATGACGCGGCTGGTTTCTTCATGGTGCCCCATGCCCAGGCGATAGTCACCAAACGCTGAACACCTAGTACATGATCGTTTTGGTCAGGTGGTGCGGCCAGGTCGTGGCGTGGTAGCTCTTCCAAAGCCGGTAGTCGACCTGCGGGATCACCAACTGACGGTCGCCCGGTCGTAGCTCGTTGACCCGGTCGGTAAGGAGCGCCGTTGCGTACAAGGTATGGGCCCGAATCTCGATTTCTTCGTCAGAGTCCCGACCGATTAGTTCGCCCTCATTGATCCGGGCTTCCAGGTCGGGTGAATACTCGATGATCCCCATCAGGCGTAGCGCCACCGGGACGATGTAGTCGGCGAAGGCGGTCATGTCGGCCAGGTCACGCAAGTTCCAATCGCCGGACTGATGCAAGGCCATGTGGAGCGACCACAGTGAAAGTTGGCCAAGTTTGTGGATCTGGACCTGGTGACCCCGGTAGGAAGCGATATCGTTGAAGCGCGGGAACTCCGTCACAAGCCGCTCAAGGAGTCCATCTCCGTCGTGGTACATGAACGGAGCACAATCGGCGATGAATCGGTGAAACCTTCCGCCGTACCTGCCGGTCAAGGTTTCTCCGACCTCGTTGAGAATCTGAGTCCGGTGCTCCAGCATGGGAAGTTCAATGTTGCCCGAAAAGATGCGCGACAGATCATTCCGGGTGATGGCCGACAAGACGGACCCGTCGAACAGATCCTGCCCGTTTTGGGTCGCCTGATGGATACGCACGAACATCCCCTCGGTGTCAGACCAGGATCGACCGTCGTAGTCGACGGCGTACTTCACGCCTGACTCAAAGTCGGTGAACGCAAAATTGAGAACCGAAGCGAACATCACGGCATCGATGATCTCGCTCGGCGAAGAACCAAGATCAAACGGGCCCGCACTGGCGCCCTTCGGGAAGATGAATTCTTCGTACGCCATCCAACCAGCCACAGAATCGATCGCCGGCAGATGAGTGGTCACGTGGAGCGACTCGCCAATGACGGGGATGACGGATTTCAATACAGGTCGATTCCAAGCACCTGACGCCACTGTGATCCGATCTCGCTACGTCCTCAAACGGTAGTCCCGTATGCCAGGATGGAGGGCCAATGCCGACAGAGGAGTAAAAGTGGCCGGTCCCGGCGAAGTGATCGTTGTCGGCTCGACGAACATCGACCTCATCACCTACACACACCAGATCCCTTCGGCAGGCGAAACCGTGGTAGGCGACCGGTTCCAGATGGGGTTCGGGGGGAAAGGCGCCAACCAGGCGGTCATGGCCCGACTCCTTGGCAGCGAAGTCGCGATGGTCAGTTGTCTTGGCGATGACACGTACGGCCAGATGTATCTCGACAATTTTGCGGAGGTTGGAATAGACACCACTCATGTCTACCGCGCACCGGGTTCGAGCGGCGTGGCGCCAATTTGGGTCGAACCCGATGGAACCAACCGCATCATCATTGTTCCGGGCGCCAATGACGCGCTCACCCCGGGTCAGGCGTCCGCGGCGGTTGCGCTTCATCCCAACGCGGCCGTCGTAATCGGGCAGTTCGAGATTCCCCAGGCTGTCACAGCGGCGGCGTTTCGTACCGCCCGTTCCCAGAACACGCTTACCGTGCTCAATCCCGCCCCCGCCGCGGTCATGGCTCCAGACCTGGTCACACTCACCGATTGGATTATTCCTAACGAGGTCGAGTTCCATCTCATCAGCGGCGGCGATCCGACGGTTGAGGCCGATCTTGTGGCCTTCGCTCGGAGAACCGGCTGTCGGCTTTTGGTGACTATGGGGGCACAAGGCGTAGCCTTCGTGACCCATGACGACCGGGTCGCTCGACTGGCGGCCGAACCGGTGGTCGCCGTTGACACAACCGGAGCTGGTGACGCCTTCGTGGGAGCCTTTGCCCACGGGCTGGCCAGCGGACTAGACGAGATTGGTGCGATTCGGCTCGGAATGGCATGTGCTGCCGACTCCGTCACGCGCCCCGGAACGCAAGCATCGTTCCCAAGCGAGCAACGGTGTAGGGAAATGATCGAGGCCGTCAAGCCGCCCGGTTGACCGCACCACCCCCATCACCAAGACCAGGGTGCTGAGGGTCGGATGATCAGGCGAGAATCCACCCTCGGGCCGGTTCCTATAGGATGCATGATCCGCCGCCGGCTACCAGTAAACGATGAGGAACCAGATGAAACACTGCACCAGTAACCATTCGAGAGCCGCGTCTTGAGGTACGGGACGTTCGTTCCCCAGGGATGGAAGATGGACCTTGTCGGCATTCCGGTCGACCAGCAATGGGCCCACATTCTGGATAGCGCCAACTTCTCCGAACGGTTGGGCTATCACTCGCTTTGGGTCTACGACCACTTTCACACAATCCCGGTCCCCACGCAGGAAAGTACGTTCGACGCGTGGACGTTGATGGCTGCCCTGGCCGCGTCGACGTCGGAGATTCGGCTCGGGCAGATGTGTACGAGCATTCCATACCGATCCCCGGCCCACCTTGCCAAGATCACGAGTTCGGTCGATGCCATTTCTGGCGGTCGTCTCGATGTCGGAATTGGTGCCGGTTGGTACGAACACGAGTTTTCGGCGTACGGATACGAGTTCCCTGGCGCAAAAGTCAGACTCGACATGCTGGAGGAGGCGACCCAGATTCTCCTCGAGATGTGGTCGGCCGACGAAGCCCATTTCACTGGCGAGCACTATCAGGTGGCTGGCGCCATCAACCGACCCCGACCCATCCAACAGCCCCATCCACCATTGTGGATCGCCGGCGGGGGCGAAAAGCGCACCCTGCGAATCGTGGCAACGTATGCCGACTACGCCAATCTGTCGGGCGACATCGACTCGTTCCGTCACAAGTCGCAAGTGCTAGCCACTCACTGTGAAGCCGTAGGGAGGCCCTTCGACTCAGTAGCCAGGTCCGGTCACCTCATGGGAGTGGTCGGTCGCGACGATGCCGACCTTCAGCGCAAACTCGAAGTGGCCGGTTCTCGGCGGAATATGTCTGCAGAGGAGTTTGCCTCCGGATCCCACCTGGCAGGAACCGTCAACGAGGTGGTCGATCTCATGGGACAGTTCGAGGAAGCCGGCTGTTCAGACATGTTGTTGTACTTCTATGACATTGGCGAATTAGACAGCATGGAACTGTTCGCGACCGAGGTAGCCCCTCAGGTCTAGGCTCGGTCGGTCCAATCTCCGAACGATCCATAGCCTGGGTGCCGGAACTTGTTGGGAACTTCCACCAGGACAGGCCCGCCGGTGTCCTCGGCCATACTGATGGCGGAGTCGAGGGCGGAACCGACCGCCGAGAGATCAGAGACCAGTAGGGCGCCTGCGCCAAAAGACCGGGCGAGTGCCACGAAGTCAGGTGGCTGGACATCGACGCCGCTGCGCCTGCCATAAAGGTGGTCTTGGTGACGTCGCTCGACCCCGTATCCCCGGTCGTTAAAAACCATCAGCACGATCGGAATCTGCTCCTGAACGGCCGTCATCAGATCCTGGATGGTGAACATCGCACCGGCGTCTCCCATGATGGCCAGGCAGACGTCGTCCGGGCAGGCGACTTTGGCGCCCATGGCGGCCGGCGCTGCGAAACCAAGAGTCCCGAATCCCGATGGGACGGTCCAGGTTCGCGGCGTGAACGATCGCCAAACGGATCGAGCCCAGAAGGCGATTGTCGTTGGATCGTTGAACACGTGGGCGCTCTCCGGGAGGGCTGAACGCATCTGATCCAGAACCTCGATCTCTTCAGGCCGACCGACCGCTTCGTCAATTCGTCCGAGTACGCTCGCCACCTCCGCCAACCGGGCAGGCAAGCCTTGGTATCCCGTGTCGTGGAGGCCATTGAGGATGGCTTGCATGGCCTGGGCGGCGTCTCCGACCACTCCGATGTCGGCTCGATAATTGCGACCGATCTCAGACGGATCCATATCGATCTGGATAACTTGGTCAGGAACCCTCATGGACCATCCGCCAGTAGGGAAGTAGGAGAACCTGGTACCGATGGCCAGCAACACGTCGGACGCCGCCAGTAGTTGCCGGGTGGGGAGCTCGTTTGCCCAGTTGCCAACATGGAGCGGATGGTCTGCCCGGATTGCCCCTTTGCCTTTTTGGGTAGTGATAATCGGGGAGCCGGTCAACTCGGCAATCTGCACCAGTAGTTCCGAGGCCTCGGGTGTTGCGATGCCTCCGCCAGCCCAAATGACCGGCCGCTCGGCACGACTCAACAGAGCGACCGCTTGTTCTACGGCCGCCTGGTCGAGCTGTCGGGTGAGACGCTGAGCAGCGGCTGGAATCGTGACTTCTGATTGCGCCGACAAAGCCTCCCCGGCAATCTCGACGAACGCAGGCCGTGGTCGTCGATTCAAGAGGGCATACATAGCTTGATGGATGACGGACGGGATTTCCTCTGGCAGGACCGCCTGCTGGGCGAAATCCGATACCGGTCGGAAGATTCCGAACTGGTCGGAGATGTCGTGGAAATAGCCGCGGCCTTTTCGGCGCACCGACGCCGGGTTTTCACAGGTGATGTGGAGCAATGGGACGCTGTCGTTGAAGGCGGTCGCCATGGCCGTCAGAGTGTTCAACGCCCCAGGTCCCCCCGAGGAGAAAGCCACACCCGGAACCCCACTGGCGCGGGCATACCCGTCCGCCATGAAGATGGCGCCCTGTTCGTGGCGAACTTCGATATGACGAATGTCAGGATGGTCCACAAATGCGTCATACACGGCAAGCGTGCCTACCCCGGGAATCCCGAAAACGGTGTTCACCCCTTCGCCCAGGAGTGACTCCACCAAAACATGCCCGCCCGATCTGACTGTCAACTTTCTCACCCTTTGTCGAAAAGTCCAGTATGCCAAACCGAACCGATACTTGGAAACCGCTGAGTTTGTTAACGAGGACCGCCGGGGTGTTTATGAGGTAGTTTCATGTCGATGCCATCACCGAATCGCCTGCGCCGATCCATACTTGCGACGCCGGCAACCAATCTGAGGATGATCGCCAAGGCGGCTGCCAGTTCGGCCGATGTGGCATTTCTTGACCTTGAGGATGCCATCCTGCCGGTTGATCGGCCCCAAGCCCGCCAAAACATCGTCCAAGCATTGAATGACCTTGATTGGGGACGCACAGCACGAGCGTATCGCATCAACCCGGTTGATACCCACTGGTGCCATGAGGATCTGATAGAGGTGATCGCCGGAGCGGGCGCCAATGTGGATGTGATTATCGTTCCGAAAGTTCACGGGGCCAGGGAGGTCTGGTTTGTCGACGATCTACTCACCCAACTAGAGAAGAAGCATGGACTCGAAGCAGGTCGGATCGGTCTCGAAGTGCTCATCGAGGAAGCCCAGGCCCTCGGTGACGTGCAAGCGATTTGTGGAGCGAGCAGTCGAATCGAAGCCGTCACTCTGGGGCCGGGAGATCTGGCGGCGAGCCTGGGAATGCGCCTCGGGCACATCGGGGTCACTGATACTGGTCGGGCCGGGGACTACGACGGTGACGTGTGGCAATATGCCCGGAGTCAGCTGATCGTGGCTGCCCGGGCTCACGGCCTGGCGGCCGTTGACGGTCCGTATGCCGACTTCTCCAGTCCCGGCGGTTTCCGAAGGTCCGCCATGTCGTTCGCAACGCTAGGCGGAGTCGGCAAGTGGTGTATTCACCCGAGCCAGATCGAGATAGCCAACGAGGTGTTCGCACCGAGTCCTTCGGAGATTGCAGAAGCCCGCGCAATCATCGACGCAATGAGATCCGCCGAAACCCTGGGTCAAGGAGCGGCGAGCTTTGGCGGAACCATGATTGATGCAGCCTCGATACGTTCGTTTGAAGTTACGCTGCAGCGAGCCCGGGACGCTGGTCTCATCTGAGCGCTTTGTTACAGATTCGCCCATCGGTTGAACTCAACATTGCAGCATTATGGTTACCCACCGGAGAACCTGCTTTCTCACTTGGTTCTTAGAGGCGTCTCAGTTAACTGCTAGTTGATCGACCGACCATGATGAACATCCGACGGGAGGAAACTATTTGAGACGGACAATGATTGCGCTCCTCGCGGTGCTGGCGACTGTGGCCGGTGCCTGTGGCGGCTCGGCCAGCGGATCTGGCGTGGCGACGCTGGAGGACACCACTGCGACGACGACGATATCTGGCAATGGTTCAACTTTGGACAGTCAAGTCGATACCGAGACTCAGATGCTTGCCTTCGCCCAGTGCATGCGTGACGAGGGCGTCGACATGGAAGATCCCACGGTCGACGCCGACGGCAACCTTGGATTCGGTGGGTTTCGCGGTCCGGCACAAAACGGCGGGACGGATGGGCCACCTGACGGCTTTCGGACGGCCCTCGACGCCTGCCGACCAATGCTCGAAGGACTGGAACTAGGGTTCGGGCAGCGCGATCAGACGGAATTCCAAGATACCCTGCTTGAGTTTGCTCAATGTATGCGTGACAGCGGGTATCCGATGGACGATCCTGACCTTTCCACGTTCGGGCCCGCAAATGGGAACGAGGGCGGACCTGGTCAGCGCGGCGGACCGTTTGGCGACGTGGATTTTGAGGATCCGGTGTTCCAAGAGGCGCAGGCGGTCTGCGGCGACATACTCGGGGGCTTTGGCCCCGGCGGTGGTCTTCCGGGCGGTCCAGGCGCCGGCCAAGACGGCTAGCAACGGGGAAGGCTGAGAAGATGAAGACGGACCTAGGAACTGCAAACCGTGGAGCGGGGCCGGGTCCCGGTGACCTGGCGGCCAAAAATGGACGTCTCAGCCGGCGAATCGGCCGTTCGATTCTGCTCTCCCTCCTCGGGGTGGCCGCCGTGGCAGCCGTTTGGTTTCTCAGCCAAACCGACTCAGGCATTGATGAAACCGCTGAAGTCTCTGCGGTTTCTTTCAGTGAGGTGATCCGTACCGATCTCGTCGAAGAAACCACGTATGACGGAACCCTCGGTCGACCGGCGGGTGACGCTCTTCTGGCTGCCGCCCAGGGAACGGTGACCTGGCTACCCGAGACCGGCGTGACGGTGTTCCAGGGCGATTCCGTCTTCGAAATAGACGCCCACCCCGTGATTTTGCTCTATGGCGCGGTTCCGCTCTACCGGCCGATCGCCAGGTCTGCCGCCGACGTTATGGTCGCCTCGCATGGTTCAGGGACGATCACCGGCCTCCCAGAGGTGGGGACTCTCATTGAACAGGGAGACGTACTATTCGAGGTGGACGGGGACCCGATCATCGCACTGTATGGAGACACGCCCGCCTATCGGAACATGGCAGACCAATCCACTGACCTTACCGGGCCGGATATTCTTCAGCTCGAAGAGGCACTTGATGCGCTTGGTTTCGTGTCAGACGGTGAAATGACCGTTGATGGTGAGTTCACCAGTGCGACCGCCGACGTCGTGGAGAAGTGGCAGGCGGCCGTTGGGGCAGAAGAAGATGGTTCTGTCAGTCTTGGAGAAGTCGTTTTCATTGCGGGTCCAACCGAGGTCAGTTCGGTTGCGTTCTCGGTTGGAGATGCGGTTGGAGATGCGGTCGGCAATGGTCAGCCGGTCCTTTCGATATCCGGGCCCGAGCCCATGGTGGGCCGCGATGTTGAACAACTGGAAGTAGCCCTCGTCGCCCTCGGATTCGATGCCGATGGCGGCCTGGAGGCCGACGGGACATTCACCGCCGAAACTGCCACCGCTGTAAAGGCCTTTGAGACATCGAAAGGGTTGACCGTCGATGGCCGGATCACCCCCGACGAAGTCCTCTTTGCCGACGCGGCGGTCCGGGTATCAAGCAGGCTCGCCTCAGTAGGTGGTCCGGTCAATCAGGGAACTCCCGTGCTTGCCGTAACTGGCGAGCAGACAGTGGTAACGATGAACCTTCCGGCCGCCGACCAGGGAATTCTCGAAGAAGGTATGGCGGTCACGGTTGAGTTGCCCGATGGCACCGATGTCCCCGGTACCGTCACCTCGGTGGCGACCGTGGCCAGCGTCGAAGGCAACGAAACGGTGTTTGCCGTCGAAGTGGAGCTCGACGATCCAGCCGCGGCTTCCGGGCTTGACGAAGCCCCGGTGGATGTGAAGGTCGTGACCGACTCTGTCGAAAACGTGATGGCCGTGCCGGTGGCGGCCCTGCTGGCTCTCGCCGAGGGTGGCTACGGAGTGGAAGTCGATGCAGGTGGTGGGCAAACTCGACTGGTGGCCGTCGAACCAGGATTCTTCGCTGACGGCTTTGTCGAGGTCGTAAGCGACGGCATACAGCCAGGGGACATGGTGATCGTTCCATGAGCGAACCGGTTCTCTCGCTGCGAAACGTCGTCAAGTCCTACGACACCACGCCACCGGTCAAGGCATTGGCAGGAGTGAGCTTTGACATTGATCATGGCGAACTTGTGGCGGTGGTTGGGCCAAGCGGATCCGGAAAATCCACCTTGCTTCACATCATGGGAACCCTCGACCGCCCAACGAGCGGCGATGTGGTCGTCGCCGGGCACAACGTCAACGATCTCAGTGACCGGGATCTTTCGTCGCTCCGCTCCCGTCACATCGGCTTCGTATTCCAACAGTTCTTCCTCCTGAGCGGTTACACCGCTCTCGACAACGTCGCCGATGGGTTGCTCTATACCGGAATGGCTCTCGCTGAGCGGCGCGAGAAGGCGGGAACCGCCCTGCAACGAGTCGGCCTTCAAGATCGCTTCGGACACGTCGCCACCAAGCTTTCCGGCGGTGAGCGTCAACGAGTGGCGATCGCCCGGGCACTGGTCGGTCGGCCGTCGATCGTCCTGGCCGATGAACCGACCGGCAACCTCGACACGAAGACGAGCGAGTCGATCGTGTCACTGTTGGAGGAACTCAACGACGAGGGTTCGACCATCGTCGTGATCACGCACAACCGTGACATCGCCGAAGCCATGCCAAGAGCCATCGGATTGCGCGACGGGCTCATCGAATATGACACGGCGGGAGTGGGGGTTTCGTAGATGGTCGAGACCCGCCTTCACAGCGGTGACAAAGCCGTACTCGTACCGTCGAAATTGCACGGCATGGATATTGCCCGAACGGCCGCGGTGGGCCTGCGAACCCGCAAACTGCGCGCAGGACTGTCTGCGCTCGGCATCATGATCGGGATCGCTTCAATGGTGGCGGTTCTCGGTTTATCCGAATCTTCCAAGTCAGAACTACTCGCCCAGTTGGATCGCCTGGGAACGAACCTGCTCACCGTGCAGGCCGGCACCGGGATCGGGCGGGGAGCGGGAGAGTTGCCTCAAGACGCTGCTGCCATGATCAACCGCATCGGGCCGGTCGAAGTGACCAGCGTGGTGTCGGCCGTCGATGGTGCCAATGTGTTTCGTACCGACTTCATCCCGGAGGGCCAGACAGGCGGTATCACGGTACAGGCGGTAAGTACCGATCTTCTCAAGACGCTCGGTGGAACAATCTCTGCCGGCCGATTCCTCGACGGCGCGTCCAGTACCTATCCGACCACCGTGCTCGGATCGGTGGCAGCCCAACGCCTCGGCATCGGTTCGGTAACGGGTGACCAGCTTGTCTGGCTCGGCGATCAGTGGTTTACGGTGATTGGCATTCTTGACCAGTTCGAACTGAGTCCCGACCTCGACAGAGCTGCCCTGGTCGGCCTTCCGGCCGCCGAGGAATACCTTGGCGATGACAATGTCCCCACCGCTATTTACGTGCGAGCGAATCCGGCCGCCATCGACGACGTCATGGCGGTCCTGGCCGCAACCGCCAACCCGGAGACACCTGAAGAGGTTGAAGTCGATCGTCCCAGTGATGCTCTTGAAGCACGAGAAGCGGCCGACGATGCGTTCACGGCTCTCTTCCTTGGCTTGGGCGGCGTAGCGCTTCTCGTTGGCGGGGTAGGCATCGCCAACGTCATGGTCATCTCGGTGCTTGAGCGCCGTTCCGAGATCGGACTCCGCCGGGCTTTGGGCGCCACCAAGCGGCATGTCGCCACACAGTTCCTCGGCGAAGCACTCCTCCTGGCCACTGTCGGGGGGGTCGGGGGAGTCCTGCTCGGTGCTGGTGTTACCTGGGCATGGGCCACATGGCGGGGTTGGGGAGTGCTGGTACCTCCGATTGCCATCGCCGGTGGGATAGCTGCGGCACTGCTCATTGGTGCCATCGCAGGATTGTATCCGGCCATCCGGGCTGCCCGCATGTCGCCGACCGACGCCCTACGCACAGCCTAGGAGCGCTGGCTGGTTCGGAGATTGGATGCCGGATTTCGCCTCGATAGATGCGCCCAGAGTGCTGAATCAAAGTACACTGACCGGTCAGCCCTCAGCGAGGACACCTTGGCCAAGCCCATCCATATCCGCCTGTCGAACGCCATCGACTCGACCCGGTAAATCCGATGTTCCCAGCCCTCCTTGCCGTAGTCGCCGGCATCGCCCTGTTGGCCTACGCGGCCGATCAGTTCGTCCTCGGCGCAGCCCGGGTGGCGCTGGTCAAGAAGATCTCGCCCGTATTGGTCGGCATCGTCATCATCGGTTTTGGCACAAGCACGCCCGAACTCCTTGTCTCGGCGTTCGCCACCCTACGGGGTAGTACCGAAATTGCCATCGGCAACATCGTCGGATCAAACCTTGCCAACTTGTCGCTCCTGTTGGGCATCGGAGCGCTCATGGTGCCGCTGTCGGTACAGTCACGGACGGTTACTCGTGAGGGCCTGCTCACCGTCGGTGCGATGGGAGGGTTTGCCCTCGTCGTCCAGGGTGGAGGAGTCTCAAGACTGGAAGGCGGTCTCTTGCTGGCCGGTCTGGCTGGGGCCATGTACATGATTACTCGTCGATCCCCGAACGATCCACTTGGAACCGAAACCGAGGAACTCGCTGAAGCCCCGTCGCATAGCTTCCGAACTGAAGTCTTGAGGACTCTGCTCGGTTTGGCCGGCACCCTGGGTGGTGCCCAGTTACTGCTGTGGGGTGCCGTAGACCTCGCCGAACGGGCCGGTCTGGCCGAGGGGTTTGTCGGAGTTACGCTCGTGGCAGTGGGGACGTCGCTCCCGGAGTTGGTGACGGTCATCCAATCGGCCCGTAG
>JAENVV010000058.1 GCA_016650365.1 Acidimicrobiia bacterium | reverse complement strand
GGTACGGTGTTTGTCGTAGCAGGGCTAACCGGCAAGACCAGCCTGTATCCGGTCGATGCCAACGATTCGGAAGCGCCCTATTTTGCCGCCTTCCTCGGTCCGGGGGTACCCGACCCTGGCCATGGCTATGTGGAGATAACGGCAACTCCTAAAGTCCTTGAAATGCGGTTTGTCGGCGTTACCACGGCGTTCACAGACAGCTTCGTCATCCATCGTTAGTCGCGCGTGACCAGGTGGATCACCGGCCCGCTGGTCGCCGTGAGCTTCTTCTTTAGAATGGCGGGGCGGAGGTCCAACGTGGCGACTTCCGACAGGTCGAACCACCGGAACTCCAAAGGCTGACCACCTTCGATGCCATCAAACGAGTCGAGCCGGCACATGTTCGGGGACGGTTCGACGTCGATGTAGAAGCCAATTTCGTGACAGGTGACCGGATCTGGGTTCGGCCACTTCGGGCCGGTCCAGAAGTTCTCGATAACCAATGCCAGGCGACGCGCCTTGACCGTGAATCCCGACTCCTCGAAGATCTCGCGTTCGATGGCGGACAGGACATCTTCACCAACATTCACTCGGCCTCCGGGAAGGGCCCAGAACCCGTCCGGTAGCGACCGGTGCAACAGGATTCGTCCGTCGTGCCAGGCCAGCGCGGCAACCCGCAAAAGAAACATCGACCGATCAACCTGAAACTGCACATCGCCCATGAAATCACCCTACTAAGCGTCGACTCGGTGAGGCTCACATCACCGGTGCGTCATCGCCCTCGCTCACCACTCAAGCATCGTCGACCGCCACCGCCACGTGACGCTCCCCATCCTCCACATACCGAACCGAGATCGGGTCACCGGTTGCCAAGTGCTCCCGCAAATGAGGCAGGGGGAACGAGAAGTCTCCGTCGGCCGCGGGAACGAACTCGAACTCGTCCCCATCGGCGGTGAGGAGCGTAAACGAGTCAACCGTCACGAGGTCCCCTTGATAATCGACAACAACACCAAGCACGGAGGTGCCACCGTTGTCGCCGCACGCGACGAGCAACACCGCCGCCAGCACCAGGACGGCTATTCGGGTCAACCCGCCCCCTCAATCGCAGCAACCAACTCGTCCGCGTTGATCGCTCCTTCGAAAGCCGATGAAACAACCCCCTCGCCATCCATTACGAAAACCCAGGGTTCGGAAGGGAGGCCCCATTCCAAGATGGCGGGAGCCAGTTCAAGATCACCGGTCTGGGCATCGAGATTGGTATAGACCTCCACATGAACAAACGCTACGTCTTTGAAGTCAGCCGCCACCTCGTCGACGACGTCGAGCATCGGACCACAGGCAGCCGAAGTGCACAGGGCCGGTGTAGCGAATACGACGACTACCGGGATACCTCCTCCGAGGACTGCGTCGAGGGACGACTCGTAGAACCGGGGGTTCGGGGTCGGATCGGACGAGATCTCCGCAAGGTCGAACTCCACGCCTGTGGGTGTCACGGAACGAGGGGCAGCCACGCCTGGCACCGGAATTACCGGGTCGTCGAAGATCTGCACCCCGGACGGGTCGGACGGTTCATAGCCGTCAGCGACGACCACCACCCCCCAGACTCCTGGCTCAGGAATATCCAGATGTGCCACATATAGCCCGCGGGCGTCTGGCACCGTCCATACGAATCCAGCTGCAACCGTACTCACGACCTGGCCGGTATCCGGACTGAGGAGCTGAACCTGGGCTGGTACATCGGGGCCGGCAATCTGACTTCCGTCCTGATCAATGAGCGCCAGGAGCAGCCTCACCTCACCGGGAACCAGCGTGCCAGGTGAATTCACCACGATCGCCAAGGGCGCACCGGTTGACCCCTCGCTGGGCGAAACGTCTACTTGAATCGTCGGAGAGGTCTCTTGAGCCGGCTGGCCACCACACGCCCCAGCGAGCATTGCAAGAACGACCATACCGATCACCGAACGTCCGATAGACCTCATTCGGTTATCCGCAGCCGGATCAACAACGCCACCAAATGCGCTCGACTGGAGGCGCCGAGTCTCTCAAACGACCGTCGCCGGTGAGTGCTCACGGTGGATTCGATCGATGTCTCTGGAGACTCGTTCAGTCGATTCGCGATGGGTCTTGGGGGCTTGATAGAGCTCATGTCCAACTAAAGATAGCGGTAGTCGCCGGAGCTACCTGAATCGCTATTCGGGACGACAGGAATCGGCGTCGGCCTGGCCGTGTTCTTGATCACCTCGATCGTGGGCAACCGGGTGACCGGAATGCTCATGTCGGTACCGGCCGGCCCGATCGTGGCAATGACCCTCGCCTTCGTCATTGGTACCGCGGTGTCACTCCGGCAGGGTGTCCGGCTGTCGAGGCCATACACACAGGACTAATACGAACAGCTGACGAACCGAAACGGGGCTGCTCAAAGGCGGCCCCGTTTCTTTCCGCGCCTCTCCGGCTGAGGCCACCGCAGGAGTACCACACCGATCGGTCAACGTGTCTCTCGCGGCGCGGTCGGGATTGCGCGAACCATTTAGCGTGGCCTCCCGTACTGGTCTCCGAAGATGCCCGCACCCGGCGGGATCGGCGAGAGGACCATACGTTGAGACAGTTCATCATGATCATTGCCCTGGCCGTGCTGATCGCATCATGCGGGTCAGGCACGAGTAGCTCCGATTCCACCGGGGCGCCGGACACGGCACCAACCACGCAGGCGACCACGACAACACCGGCGCCCATCCCAACGACTACTGGGGCAACGGCCGAAAACGGGCTCTCCCTGGTGGATTCGGTATTCGGGCCGATCCTGGCCGACCAGGACGGCAACACTCTCTATATCTTTCTCCCGGACAACCAGGGCGAAAGCACCTGCTACGGAGGCTGCGAAGAGAACTGGCCGGTCTTTCACTCACCCGCCGATCCGGGAACCGGCATCGACGGATCGTTGACCGGCGAAACCACCCGCACCGACAACACCACCCAGGCCACCTACGGCGGATGGCCCCTTTACTACTTCGCCAACGACACCGCCCCCGGCGACACGAACGGCCAAGGCGTCGGCGACGTCTGGTACGTCATCGGCGTCGACGGCCAAGCCATGCAAGGCTGATCGACCCCGACCTCCGGGACCCTTCTTGATGGGTCCCGGAGGAACGCCCCGCCGGAGGTGCTCGCTGCGTCGGAAAAGAACCGAACCGCGACCGGATGCGTACTGTTCAGAGCATTGAATGACACGAATCTCATCCGCCGCTTTCAGCGGGGCGACCCCGAATCAGTTCGGGTTTTGTATCGCGCCTATTCGCGAGCAGTCTTTACCGTCGCCTACGGAGCGCTCGGTGACCGATCATTGGCAGAGGAAGCAGTGCAATTGACCTTCATGAAAGCCTGGCAGGCAGCCGATCGGTTCGACGCGACCAGAGGAATCGCTCCCTGGCTCTACACGATTGCGCGGCGCGTATCGGTCGACCTGTACCGGCGAGAACGCCGGCATGTGTCTTCGGAACTCGATCGAGATCTGGCGGTTATGCCGCCAAGCTTCGAAGGGATGTGGGAAGCCTGGGAAGTCAGGGCAGCCTTGGACAAGCTCCCGAAGGAAGAGCGCGCGATCATCGAAACGACACATTATCGCCAGCTGACTATGGTCGAAACCGCCGCGGAGCTCGGAATCCCGATCGGAACCGTCAAATCCAGATCTCATCGGGCCCACCGGCGTCTCGCGGAGGTTCTGAGCCACTTGCGTGAGGAAACAGCATGACCTGTGACGAATTCCAAGGACGCTACCTCGCCGTCGATCTCGATTCCGACACCGATGCCCACCTTGCCGGCTGTACCTGGTGCCACAGTCGAATCGACGACCTTGATCATCTCGTCAACCAGCTCGCCACCGACGCCATGTGGATCGCCCCATCGCCTGGACTCGAAGACCAGGTCGTCGCTGCCCTACAGGGGGCCGCCCCCGCATCACAAGGAAAACGGAAGCCGATCTGGATGTTCGGCGTCGCCGCAGCGCTAATCGTGGTCATCGCCGGCTCGGGCGCGCTGATCGAGAGTCGCCAGCCCGACTGGGAGATAGCACTGCCTGCCACCGACGGGGTATCTGCCGTAGCCACCGTCGCTGGCTGGAATACCGCCTCTGGAACCAGGATGGTGTTCTCGATAGACGGGCTCGCGCCGGCCGCCAATGACGAGTTCTACGAGATCTGGATGACGGCGCCCGACGGTCGGCACGTCTCGGCAGGTACGTTCCGGGCCGGAGGTACGATCAAATCGTTCGCAGGTGTTTCGCGCCGCGACTTTCCGCGCATTTGGATCACCCTTGAGCCCAATGATGGTGACGAGGGAATCGGCGGACCGACCGTCTTGGACACGGGCAGCTGAGGTTCGTCCGGCCCGGAGAGCAACCTCGTAGCTATCGAGGAACGGTTCGAGATCAGCCGCTGATCGGGCCCCCAGCCGGTTCATCACTCTTCTCTGAATTCGACCACCTGCACCGGTAATCCGATGAATTACCTGGTTGAAAGCGGCTTTATGCTCTACCGGTCCAACACCCCGTCCGATACGGTCGACTCCATGTTGTCTTTCGTTGGCCTTACCAAACGGTACGGCAATGTTGTTGCGCTCGACCAAGCAACCTTCGAGGCACCGGCCGGGCGGATCGTCGGATTCCTCGGACCGAACGGGGCAGGCAAGACCACGGCCATGCGGTGCGTGTTCGGTTTGGCCCAACCCGACGAAGGAACCGTTACCTGGGACGGCCGACCAGTGGACGAGGCAGATCGGCTCTCATTCGGGTACATGCCGGAAGAACGCGGGATGTACCCGAAGATGCGTCTCAACGACCAACTCGTCTACTTTGGTCGTCTGGCAGGACTCAGCCCGAGTGACGCCAACGAGCAAGCCGGCTACTGGCTGAGCCGCCTTGGGCTGGCTGACCGGGCGGGTTCCAAAGTCGACGAACTCTCCCACGGCAACCAGCAACGCATGCAATTGGCCGTTGCGGTGGTCGGTCATCCCAGATTGCTGATTCTCGACGAACCCTTTGCCGGCCTCGATCCGCTCGGAGTCGAAACCATGGCTGACCTGCTTGGGGAGCTCGCCGGCTCCGGGACGGGGATTCTGTTTTCGAGCCATCAGCTCGATCTCGTCGAGGATATCTGCGAGGACGTCGTCATCATCAACCAGGGCCGCGTGGTACTGGCCGGCAATGTCGAGAAGCTGAGGTCGCAGTCGGACCATATACGCGTCGAAGTGACCGTCGATGGACACCCGTGGACTCCCGACTCCCCCGAATACGTTCCTGCCAGCCGAAGCGTTCGAGGCGGCAGCTTCATCGTCGGCCACCACATGACGATGGAGCAGGTCAAGGCCGACGCAGAACGTTCCGGGTCTGTTTCGCAGTTCAGCTACGGCCCTCCCCACCTGTCTGACCTGTTCCGTTCTGCGGTGAACCATGCATAGCGTCCAGAACGTCTTCCTCGTCGCTCGTCGAGACTTCACCCAGCGAATCCGTAGCCGGGTCTTCCTCATCTCGATGGTGATCATGGCCATGCTGATACTCGGACTCGGCCCGCTTATGGCATCGCAAATCGAGGCTGCCAACGCCGCCCAGGCGGTGGGCCTAATCGGCCAGCCACCCTATGCAGTTGCGCTGGCAGGCTCCGCTAGCGCCCTCGGAATCGACATCAAGGTGGTGCCCGTCTCAACGCGTTCCGAAGGTGAGACCATGCTGTCTGATGGTGATCTGGATGTGTTGCTCGACGGCGACGAGACCGTCTGGCAACGTTCCGAAAGTCCGGCTCTGAATGCCATTGTGGTAGGCGCCGTCCAAGCCACGGCCCAACAGAACGCCATCACGAAACTGGGCCTCACGGACGAAGAGGCGCGGTCGTTGCTGGCTCCCACCCTGCCGAGGACAGTGGTTCTGAAGCCACCCGAGGACGATGCCGCCGCTCGGGAAGGTCTCGCCTACCTTGGCGTGATCGTCCTGTTCATGGCAGTCGTGCTATCAGGACAGTTCGTGCTGCTGGGAGTCATGGAGGAGAAGTCGAGCCGTGTCGCCGAGGTGGTTCTCGCCAGGGTTCGCCCGATGCAGTTGCTGACCGGGAAAGTGATCGGGATTGGCGCGCTCGGTCTGCTCCAACTCTCGGTTCTAGGCGGCTCTTTGCTCGCGCTAACAAGATTAATCGGCGCTGAGGCGATTCCCGGTCTGGGGACCTGGACCGGGCCGATGATCGGGTCGCTTATCCTGTGGTTCCTACTCGGATACGCGATGTACAGCGTTCTGTTCGCCGCCGCAGGGTCTCTGGTCACTCGCCAGGAGGACGTTCAGTCGGTGTCGTGGATCCCGATGTTGGGGCTTCTCCCCGGCTACTTCATTGCATTGGCCGCCAGCGAGGACCCCGAGTCGACGTTGTCGACGGTTGCATCAATCTTCCCGATTTCGGCGCCGATGGTCATGCCGGTGCGGGCGGCCGGCGGAAACGTACCGGTTGGCAGTACGCCCTGGCGATCGGGCTTTGTATCGTGACCGCCTACCTACTCATGAGGTTGGCCGGCCGGATATACCGTGGCAGCATGCTCAGGACCTCGAAGACCAAGATCCGTGATGCCTGGAAGGCCGCCAGTCCAAAGCAGGCCCGATAGAGAGTCTTGTGACTAGCGGTCTTCGGGAGCCTCGTCGTAGTAATCGAGACGCTCGATCGGCATGACAATCGCCGTCAACATATTCATGATGTGCGCCGTGATCCGCTTGAGGTACCGGTAGTAGAGCGCCCGGGCAACAGCCTGATCTGCGGTGCCTTCGGACCGGAAGGCGGCTTTGATCTTCTGGTCGTAATCCAACAGGAAGCGATCTGCTTTGTCTATGAGCTTCTGAGCCTGAGCTTCGTCCTGGGTCGCAAACGTCGCCGCGGCATCGTCGATCAATTGCCCGACCGCATCACGATACGACAGAAGTTCATCGTGATCGTCGGCGAGTTCGAAGTTGGCACCGTACCTCGCAAGGTCGTACATGTTCTTGGCATAATCGCCGATCCGTTCGGCATCTTTGACGATGCTCATATAGGCGAGGACGGCAGGTAGATCAGCCGCCGTGACCGCCGAGTGCATCATGAGAGAACGACGGACTCTCTGCTGAGCCGTGTTGATCTCCTGGTCAGTCGATCGCACTGTCTGCTTCGTCTCTTTGCTCTTACCTCCGCCAAAGACGGCGCCGGTCGCCGCGTCGAAGACGGTCCGGCCATCCCCGAGCATGCTGACCAGGGTTCCTTTGACCTCATCGAGGGTCGATTCGCCGCGTCCGCGAAAGAATGCCATCACCATGGTTTATCTCCTATGTAAAAACAACAATACCGAGGAAGGGAACGAGAACGAACACACCAAAGGTATATATGAGTGCCAGCGATTTTCTCTTCACAGCCAGGTTCTCCAAGCCCTCGGCCAGGAGAACCGGGAGGTACCGAATCTTCGGCCACGGGTAAATCAGCAAGATGCCAATGACGTTGAACAAGGTATGGGTGAACGCGATCGTCAGTCCATCCACGGACCCGGCCGCCAGAGCGGCGAGCAGCGCCGTGATAGTCGTCCCGATATTGGCGCCGAGGGTGATCGGGTAGGCATTTCGGACGAGGAGGAGCCCGGAAGCCACCAACGGGATCAGGATCGAGGTCGTGATACTCGAGGATTGAACAGCAATGGTGACCACCATTCCAACGATGATCCCGATCGTCCCGGATTTTGCCAGCACCGCATTGAGCGACGCTTCGATCCGGTGGGCTACCAGCGTCCGCATGTTCTTGGTGATGAACGTCAACGTGATGAAAATGACGGCGATCGCCGCTGCAATGAGCACGACTGCCGCAGCCGCCTCGCTGCCAATAAGGGCTTCGATTCCGTTGGAAGCGATCTTGGCGAGCCAACTTACGGTTGCCTTGATCGGACTATCGAACGACCCGCCAAGGTTACCTTCGACGAACAGGCCGGAGATCCGGGACGCCGCCTTATGGAGGAAGCCGGTCATGATCTCCAACGGCAGCAGAATGACCACGACAATGATATTGAAGAAGTCGTGCATCGTGGCGGCCGCAAACGCCAATCGGAATTGCTCGGTGCGGCGAGCATTCGTTAACGACACGAGCGTGTTGGTAACCGTCGTACCGATGTTGGCACCCATGATCATGGGCACCGCAGCTTCGACGCCCACCACGCCGCTGGCAACGAGACCGACAATCGTTGAGGTTGTCACCGACGACGACTGCACCAGGACGGTGGCGAGAATCCCGACGAACAGGCCAGCGAGCGGATTGGATACGCTGGCGAACAACGGATCCGTGTAGTCAGAACCGATGCCCTTGATGCCTGACTCGAGCATCTTGACACCGACCAGGAATGCATACAGAAGAGCTACAACAAGAAGAGCTCTAACCGGAGAAGGAAGTCCTGAGGTTCGGGTTGTTAAGGGCTGGTCTGGTGACGCCACCAAAAGTCCGTTCCGTACGTGTCCGCAGTCGGTGGCACTTTACACGGATTCGGCGGCCCCGCCACCAGACAAACGCGAACAACGCGAACAACTTCTCGCGATGATTTGCGAAGACCCGACACGATGATCTACCGACTCGATTCCACCAGCACCCGGGCCACGTCCCGAAGAAAGGCAGCGGCCGGGGCGCCATCAACGAAGGCATGATCGAAGGTGAGCGACAACACCATCTGATGGCCGGCCACCACGCCACCGCCCGCTTCGAAGGCCGGAACCGTTCGCACCGCACCAACGCCCAGAATGGCCACCTGGGGCAAGTTGATGATGGGAGTGAAACCGTCAATCCCGTAGCTGCCCAGGTTGGTCACGGTAAACGTGCCACCCTCGTAATCGGTGGCGTCCAGCGTCCTGCTCGCCGCACGATCTGCCAGGCCGCGAATCGTCTCAGCCAGAGCCTCGATCGATTGGGCGGCCGGGTCCGCCACGACCGGAGCCACCAGACCTTCATCGGTCTGGATCGCCACGGCCACATTGGCCCGGTCTGCCGATGCAAAAGCGTCGCCGTTCCTCGTCCCGTTGAGTTGAGGATGGTCCGCCAAAACCGTCGCGGCCGCCTTCACCACCCGGGCAGTGATACTGCTCGGAGCGACAGTTCCAAAGTCAACCGTTGTGAACAAGGCCACCGGCGCGGTCGACGTGTGACTGTGACGCATGTTGCGGGCAATCACCGCCCGGAGACCGGTGAATCCTCCCGCTCCAACGGCCAACCCCCGGACGTCACCCTCGGTGATCCGTCCCTCGGGACCGGACCCGGCCACCCCGTCCAGTTCAACGCCGAGTTCGCGAGCCAGTCGCTTGGCAGCAGGCGACGCCTTGATCGGGGGAGCCAGGTTCGACGATGCGACCGGGGCGGTTACCGCTTCGGTCGACGCCGCCGGGACCGTGTCGACTATCTGGCAGATGGCACCATCTTGTGGAACCGGGTCGCCAATGGCGACCCGGTTCACGACATAACCGTCAGCTGTTGCCAGGACCTCCGAGGCAACCTTCTCGGCCTGCACTTCGGCGATAAGTTGCCCGCTGGTACACGCCTGGCCCTCGTCGACGAACCAGGCCGTAATGACGGCTTCCTCGCCGGCCTCGGTGATCACCGGCATCAGGACATCGACGGCCATGGATCAGCCCGACACCATTTCGGTGACTGCGGCGACAATCCGATCAACCGACGGCAACGTCCAGGTTTCCAGAGGGTGGCTGTACGGGATCGGAATATCGGGCGTAGCCACCCGCACCGGTGGGGCATCGAGATAGTCGAACGCTCCTTGCACGGCCGTCGTGATGACTTCACCGCTCATGCCGAAGCTCTGATAGTCCTCGTCGACGACCAGTAGACGATGGGTCTTCTGAACGCTCGCCACGATCGCCTCCCGGTCGAGAGGGACGAGGGACCGCAAGTCGATGATTTCGGCTGAGACACCATCCGCCTCGAGGAGGGCGGCGGCGTCGAGAGCCTTATGCACCGACAGACCGACCGTGACGATCGTCACGTCGGTACCTTCGCGAGCCACCCGGGCCTTTCCGATCGGCACCGTGTACGACTCCTCGGGAACCGGTCCGGTTGCGTGTGGATTGTTGACCATCCACCCCAAGCCGAGAGCACCCTTGTGGAACATATACATGACAGGGTTGTCGTCCCGGATGGCCGAGATCATCAGCCCCTTGGCGTCGTAGGCACTCGACGGAACCACCACCTTGAGACCGGGTAGATGCGCAAACAGGCCCCACAGGGTCTGGGAGTGCTGCCCCGCATCCGAATAGCCGCCGCCCACCGCGGTGGTTAGCACAGCCGGCACCTTGATGTTGCCGCCACTGAAGTAGTGGATTTTGGCCATGTTGTTGTAGATCTGATCCATGCATACGCCAAAGAAGTCGACGAACATCAACTCCACGATCGGCCGCATACCGTTGATGGCCGCCCCGACCGCCGCCCCGATGAAGCCTGTCTCGGAGATGGGCGTGTCGATAACCCGTTCCGGCCCGAACTTGTCGAGCAGGCCTTCGGTTGCGCCGAAGATGCCGCCGTACACGCCGACGTCTTCGCCCATGACGAACACGCTCGGGTCGACCGCCATTTCCTGGGCGATCCCCTCTGCGATCGCTTTTTGCATAGTCAGTTTTCGATCAGTCATCGTTGTCATGTCACTCGTCCTTTCTATGCAAAAACGTGATTGAGGGCGGCTTCGGGGGCCGGATAGGGACTGGCCAACGCAAAGGCGATGGCCGCCTCGACCGTGGCGTATTCCTTTTCTTTGATGGCCGCCTGCTCCGCTTCGGACAGGACGCCCTCCTCGACGAGTCGCTTGCCGAACGCCACCAACGGGTCGCGGTCGTTCATGTCCTCTTTGAATTCATCTGATCGATACGCGTCGGCGTCTCCTTCGAAATGGCCCCACAGACGGTCGGTTTTGATCTCGATGAGGCTCGGGCCGTCGCCCCGCCGGGCTCGGTCCATGGCGGCCCCCATTACCTCGTACACGGCCACCGGATCGTTCTCGGGAACGAGGACGCCGGGGATGCCGTAGGCAGAGGCCCGATCACTGTTATCGGGAATGGCCGTCGATGACGCCTTGGGAACCGAAATGGCGTAGGCGTTGTCTTCGCAGATGAATACGACCGGTAGCTTCCATAGGGCCGCCAGGTTTAGCGATTCGTGGAATGCCCCCTGGTTGGCGGCTCCTTCACCGAAGTACGACAGGGCAATATTGCCGGTGCCGCGGGCTTTGAAGGCCATGGCGGCTCCGACCGCTACTGGCATACCCTCTCCGATGATCCCCGAACAACCGAAGTTCGGTTCCACCGAGAACAGGTGCATATGCCCACCCTTGCCGTGCCCCAACCCGGTTTCCCGACCGAAGATCTCGGCGGCCATCTTGTTGAGATCCACCCCCTGGGCGATGGCCACATGGTGGGGTCGATGGGTGGCCGTGATGGCGTCGCCCGGATGGAGATGGGGTCGCATCCCTACGGCTACCGGTTCTTGGCCGGCGGCAAGATGCATCTCGCCAGGGATCAGACCGGCGGCGATATCAAAAGCGGGAAGCTTGTCTGCGAAGTACAACTCCCGGATCCGTTCCTCGAATCGCCGGATCCGCACCATCGTCTCGTACATGTCGACCAGATGTGCCTTGGGGATATCCATCGGGTACCTCCTCTATCGGATTCCCAGTGGGCCGGTTAGCGACGCCGTGCCCTTCAACGTCCTAAAGGTACGCCGCCGGCCGCAGACGTGACGTCGATTCAACCGGTTGATAACGCCATTTCGAGATCGAGTACCCGCGGTCCGGCGATTACGCTCACCAGACCGCCGGCGGCGGGCAATCGTCGTTCACCGTCAAGGGCGACCAGGCCGGCGGATTCCAGCAGTCGCGCCTCCGATCCGCGTGGTAGGTCATGAAAATCCGCCACCGGAATGTCCAGCACGACCCCCGGTCCGAACACGGCTCGAACGACAGCCGAACCCCCAAACGTAATCCGTCGGGCATAGCCCCCGGCCAGCGGTCCCAACGCTGCGCTGATCGAAGCAATCCCCACCGCAGTCCGCCGCGAAGACGTGACAAAGGCTTCGACCAGTTGATCGGGGCCTACGATGGCACCCGCCCCCACCCAGTGGTCTCGCACGACGACCGCGTCAATCACGGCTACCGCATCACCCCGGGTGGTCTGTACCGCGATAGCGGTGGTCGGAACAAAGGCCCGTCCATCACCGGCCACGGCCAGCGCGGTGGCCAGGCCGATCACCGTTGGTTCTTCGGTCAGCGCGAACGCATTGTTGGTGCCGGCCGCCACAGGTATCAGGGGTGCCTCCGGCCAACCCTCCGCCGCGGCCCGGACCGTACCATCCCCACCGACCGTCACCAACGCCCGGGCACCCGACGCTTGGAGCATGGCCGCACCAAGTCTCGTATCCGCTTCGCTGCCTTCGACCGCCAGGTCGAGATAACCGACCGGGGCTCCCCGGTCGCCCGCCAACCGAACCGCCCGTCGAACCAAACCGGCCTGATCGTCGACGGCCAACACCTCGACCCCCGACTCGGCTGCGATCCCGACGAGGAATCGAGCTACGAGGTTGGCCTTCTCCTCGACGTCGACGACCCGGGCCAGGCCGGTCAGTCGCCGGATGTCTTTTGAGGAGGCAGGATTCGCTATCAGGCCAACTATCACCAAATCAGGCTAATCAGATGGGCCGGCGGCGTTTGCTGGAGATCACGCCCGTGTCGAACCCACCCAGGTGCAGACTGCCGGCAAATCGGGCGTGCTCGATCTTGAAACACCGATCCTGGACGACCTCGAGTCCGGCGTCGACGGCCTTCTGAGCGGCCTCATCATGGCGTAGGCCGAGTTGGAACCAAACCACCCTGGCACCTACCGCGATGGCTTCATCGACGACGGCTGGCAGGTCATCCCGTTTGCGAAACACGTCGACCACGTCGGGCACCTCCGGCAACGAGGCCAGCGACGGGTAACACTTCTGGCCGAGCACCTCCTCATACGCCGGGTTGACGGCATAAACCCGATACGGAGTCCGCACGAGGTAGGAGGCTACGAAATTCGACGAGCGCAGCGAGTTGGCCGAGACCCCAACCAGGGCAACCGACCTGGCGGTCCGCAAGATACGAAGACGATCATGACTCGAGGCATCAACCAGCGTCATCGGTCGCTCCTCAGGGCTTGTTCGAGGTCGGCAATGATGTCCTCGACATCCTCAAGCCCAACCGAAATTCGGATGGTGTCTTCGCCGATGCCCATACCGGCTCGTTCCTCGGTTGGCACCTGCTGGTGGGTGGTCGACGCCGGGTGAATGACGAGTGTTTTGGCGTCACCGACGTTGGCGAGATGGCTGGCAAGCTCGACGCGCTTTATGAAGGACACTCCCGCCTCAAAGCCATCCTTCAGACCGAACGTAAAGACCGCCCCGGGCCCTTTGGGCAGATACCGCTTGGCCAGTTCGGTCCACGGGTTGTCCTCAAAAATCGGAAAAGCCACCCAGGCGACAGCCGGATGAGCGTGCAGATACTCCGCAACCGCTTTGGCATTTGAAACGTGTCGGTCCATCCGCAGCGACAGTGTCTCCAGACCGATAAGGATCTGAAAAGCATTGAACGGAGAAAGCGACGCCCCGATATCACGAAGCAACTCAACCCGGGCCTTCGTCAGATAGGCGTACTCCCGGAAGTTCTCCCAAAACCGCAGGTCATGGTAGGCCCGTGACGGCTCGGTAATCACCGGGAAGTTACCGTTGTCGAACGGAAACCGACCCGACTCAACGATACAACCGGCAATCACGGTCCCATGTCCACCGATGAACTTGGTCGCCGAGTGGACGACGATGTCTGCGCCATGCTCGATCGGCCGGCACAGGTAGGGAGTGGCGAAGGTGTTGTCGACGATGAGAGGGAGACCGTGTTCGTGGGCAACCTCTGAGACCCTGGCAATGTCAACGATGTCACCCCGAGGATTGCCGATCGTCTCGGCGTACACCAGTTTTGTTGTCTGGCCAATCGCCTCACGCAACGCCTGTTCGTCTGAGACATCGACAAACGTAACGTCGATTCCCATCCGCCGGAGCGTCACATCGAATTGTGTAAACGTGCCGCCATAGAGCGACTTCGACGAAACGATGGAGTCGCCCTGTTGGCACAGTGTCAATATCGAGATGAGCTGCGCCGACATGCCCGAAGCAGTGGCCAGAGCACCGATCCCGCCCTCAAGAGACGCTATTCGTTCTTCAAATGCGGCCGTGGTCGGATTCCCAATCCGGGTATAGATGTTGCCGTAGGTCTGGAGCGCAAACAGGTCAGCAGCCTGCTGGGGATCGTCGAACACGAACGACGTGGTGGCATAAATGGGCATGGCGCGAGCCCCGGTCTCAGGGTCGGGCGGTTGACCGGCGTGAATCGACCGGGTGTTGAACCCATAGTTGCGTTCGATCACATCGCCTCCAACGTCTCTCAAAACAAATCTGGAGCGAGTCCGGCAGCTGGCCCGGTCACCTGGGGTAACCGGGCCAGCCCGAACGCTAAACCAGCGTCACTTCCAGCGGAATGGCCCGGCTGAGAGTGTGACCCACCGGAGACGTCCCGATCACCTTGCGGTGCAGCGCCGCGATCTGGTCTGGATCGGCATCCAGCTCGAGATGAACCCGGGCGTTGATACCTTTGAACCCGGCATGACCATCGTCGGCGAGGCCCAGGAACGTGTGCAGGTCGAGATCGCCGTCCAGTTCGATCCGGAGATTGGTGATCTCAACTCCGGCAGCTGATGCGTTGGCGGCATAGCCTACTGCCAGGCAATTACCGAAGGCCGACAGCAGCTGTTCCACCGGATTGGCGGCAGTATCGGTTCCCCCGAGCCCGGCCGGCTCATCGGATTGGACGGGGTGGAAATCCCGAACCCGTGCCTCGGATCGGAATCCACCCTTCCACTCGACGGTCGCCGCCCAGGTGGTATGACCTCGCTGAGGGTCGGCCTGGACTGACTGGATCAGTCCGCCGACTGATTCGATGTCGACGTCATTCAAATGGCTGGTGATGTTTGTTGTCATATTGTTGTCCTTTGTGATAGTTGCGATGCCTGACACCGGAGAAGCCTCTTGAACGGTGGTGTCGGGTCTCAGACCGAACCGCTCAAGAGCGAAGCATGCAACGGCACATCATGGGGTAGGAACTGAACTCGAAAATCATCTGCGTAACCAATCTCCTCAACTCGTTGCGCTCTGAGCGCCTCAAGCGGGGTGGCCGCTGTGGAGACCTCATCGTCAGGCATTGGCACCGTGCGATGACTCGTCGGTTGCCGCGGTTTCTAAGGGCCTGTCCCTCAACCGCTCTAGATGAACACAACGAGATACTGCCATGCCGCGGGCCGTCGGTCAAACTGTCGTCCAGGGTCGACCAGTGGGTGATTCCGATCGAACTCCCAACCTCGAAAGGTGCGGTCCGTGCGCTCATCCGCCCATAGGACCCGGCGCGGACCAGACCGCCGACTACATCCGGACCCGGTCACCCGCCGGGTCGTACATGGGGCGCAACGAAGCCCGGGCGGGAATCATCTCTCCGGCTACCTGCAACTCGTAGCCGGCATCAAGGAGATACTCCCGGTTGACGCCATCGGCATGCTCGACGTAGCCGAACCCCATGGCCCCTCCGAGGGTGTGACCGTAGTTGCCCGACCGAAGGTAGCCGACTCGGTCGCCGTCACGGAAAATGGGTTCCTCGCCGTGCAGGAGAGGCTCCGGATCATCGAGTTTGAACTGAACAAGGCGTCGTCTCAGGCCGGTTTCTCGGTCGCGAAGTAGGCGGTCGCGACCTACGAAGCCACCGGGTTTCTCGAAGTCGACCGCAAACCCGAGGCCGGCTTCGAGCGGCGAGTCGGTGTTTTCCATATCAAGCCCGTAGTCCTTGCGGCCAGCCTCCGTTCGCGTGCTCTCCAGAGTTTCCATTCCGGCGTTGACCAGACCCAGATCGGTACCGGCCGCCACCAGGGCGTCATACACCGTCAGGGCGAACTCGGCAGGCACATAGAGTTCCCACCCCAACTCACCGACAAAACTCATCCGGAATGCCCACCCCAGGGCGTATTGCAGGTCGATCTGCTGGGCCGTGAAGTACGGGAACGCATCGTTCGACAGGTCGGCGTCGGAGATGCGAGAGAGAAGCTCCCGGGACCGGGGGCCCTGCACACTGAGCAGGCTGAT
>JAENVV010000057.1 GCA_016650365.1 Acidimicrobiia bacterium | reverse complement strand
GCTGTTGTCGGACGGTTCGGCGATCTTCCAGGGCAGCCTGGGACTCGGGATGCGGTTCCTACCCGCCCCGTCCGGTTACCAACCGCCCGGTTGTTACTAATGAGCCAAGCCTCGAGGTGTCGATCGTCTCGATCCAACGGGCCGGGCGTTGGTTTTTCGGCGTCATCGGCCCAAGACGCACGGACCCGGACACCGCACCGATCACCCGATTTCGGACGAGAACGAGCTCGTTGTCGAACAGCGCCGAGCGGCACCCACGAACGCTCGGACGGGCCTGCGGGTTTGCTACTGAGCGTGACCGCTCATGTGGTCCTGACGATTGCGCCCGTACTGGTCGGGAACTCGGTTGGGATGTACTGATACTCCAAGAAGAACACCTCCACGGGGTGCCAACCTCCGTTGAAGATGTCGAGTTCGCCGACGAGGACAGTGCCGGTTTCGCCCAGCTCGCCTCCAACCTGATCAAGCTCGGAAGCCACGTACTTGAGAAACGACTCATCGTTTACTGAACCTGACGCTGGTCGGCAGCAAGATCCCGACCGGTTTCTCCGATCGACATGCTCATCGCCCCGATCGCTGGGCGAGGACCTGAGGGCTAGGGCAGATCGCCAGATACGGGGCGAGAACGCACGTCACGCCAAGAGTCCGAGGTCGGCACTACGTGGCTACCTCCTAGCTTCGTCGGGAACACCCGCCGTGGGTGACGCCGCTCCGTTCCTTGCGGTCGATCTGCCGGTTCCAGGGTGGCTCGGAGGTCGTCGGTCGAGGGGACTATTCGTGGCGGTGCCTAGGTTCAGGGTTGTGGTGGACCGGCTTCGATTGCTGAGGCTGGAAAGCGGTCTCGACAGGTGTTGACGGCCATGAGCCACAATGCTTGTGCTCCCTCTCCAACCGAGGGCGGCTTCGAACCTTCTGATCGGGCTGATAGGGAGAGATCTGCTGTGATGAACTCTTCGGCCATGGCTCGGGCGACGTCGTGGTGGGAATCTGGCGGGACCGACTCGTCAAGGCATGCGACGCAGGCGTATGGAACATGGGAACACCACCACTATCCGACGACAAGACTGCCCTCTCCAACTCCATAACCAGTAACTCGCACAACCACCCAAATCGGTGGACACAAACATCGAAAGAACCCTACGACCCGGCATGGGGGTTCTGATTTCACCCTGCGGTGAGCGCTTGTCTTCTTCGTTTCAGCCCCTCATCGTGGACTCTCCCGGTATTTGAGGGCTTCCCAGCGTCGGACGCCTGCGGCGATGAGGAACAGTCCGAGTGCCAGTAGGGAGAGGGCGCCGGAGGCCGCATTGAGGACTAGCCATGGGATGGTGCCGCTGATGTTGCGGAACGAGAGGGCGAAGTCGACGATGATTCCCCAGCTGTATCGATTCTCGACAAGTCCGAGGAACCCGAGGAACCCGTCGGTGATGAGCGCAGCTGAGGCAGATAATGCTGCGTATACGAATGCCAGAGGAACTAGATGTGGCACGATCTCTGTGCGAAACTGTCTCGAGGGTCGGGCACCTGCGAGTTCGGCTGAGTCCATGAAACCGGACGCGGCAACCGTGGCGGCCCGGCTACCGAGTACCAGGCCTGCGGTCGACATGCCGGTAAGCAGCCCAAAAAATAGGCCGAAGACTGGCGCGGTGAACAAATCCCCGAGGACGCTGACACCGAGAATGGCCATGACGATTGGTGCGGGAAGCATCAGTGCCACATTGGACGCCAACCACGCCGTCCATCGGCTGGGCCGCCTTCCAACTGCCAGACCGGCTATCGCGAGGGCAGAGACGAAACTCGAAAACGCCGCGGTCGTCGAGACTAGTAGCGCCGGCTTCGACCCTTCCATGATCATTGAAACTACGTCGCGTCCGAGCGGATCGGTGCCCAGGAGGTGAGCCGCGGTGGGGGCTGAGGGGTGGAGGAGTTCGGAATCGAATCCCGTATTTGGGTCGTACACCCCCGATGGCCATACCGATCCCAGTAGCAGTGGTTGGAGAATCGCCATGAGGACAAAGAGGCCGACGATGACTAGCCCGAGCCTCGTAAAGCTATCGCTCCACCACCGGAGTTCGTTCTGTGAGCGGGGATTCATCTTCGGGCTACCGAGCTGAGGTATCTCGGGTCAAGGGCGGCTTGGGCCACGTCGAGCAGAAGCCGAGCTACCACTGTGATGAGTCCAACTACCAGTAGCGCTCCCATCGCAAG
>JAENVV010000056.1 GCA_016650365.1 Acidimicrobiia bacterium | reverse complement strand
GGTGAGGTTGAGTGCCGTTCCGTACCCCACGAATATTGAGAGGCCTGTGATTGCGGCGACGATACCGTAGACCCGCCAGGTCGACGATGGCGCCATTGATACCTCGGTCTTGCGGATGAGTCCGTACTGTTTGCCGAGGTTGTGGATGAGGAATGTCCCAGCGGTTCCAAGGGCTGCGCCGAGAGGGCCGAAACGGGGGATCAAGAACAGATTGAGTCCGATGTTGGACGCCAGCGCGATCCCATTGATTCCAACGAGAAACCCGATCTTCCGGTACACGTTGAGTGTCATTCCGTTGAAACCGAACATGGCATTGACGTAGTACCCGCCGGCCAGAATGCCAAGGAGAACCGCCGAATCGGCATAATCCTCACCAAGGAGCCGCGTGGTGAACTCTCTATTGAACAAAAGGCACATGACCAGTACGGGAAGCGTCAAGATCATGATCCAGTTGGCGGTTTCCCAGTAGCGCCTACTGACGTCGGAATGGAGACCGCGGGCGTACAGCCGCGCCACAAAAGGAATGTACAAGACGCCGAATGAGGTCAGGACCAGTTGGGTCAACTTGGCGGTGGGTTGCACCGCCCTCAGAGCCGCGACATCCGTCACCGACCCGAAGAATTCAAGTAGGATCGAGTCAGTGGCATTGATCGCCATGAATACGAGATCTGTCGACAACAGTGGAAGCGAGAAAGTCGCTAGATCCCGAATTGGAAAACGCATGACCATATCTGGATCATCGGCCCGCCTACCGGCAACATAGCGCCCGAGGACCGACGCAAACACGGTCAGACCGACGAAACCGGCCACTGCATAGCCGACCGCAAGAAACTCGACACTGCTGTTGGTGCGAATGAGCAGCGCCACCGCGACCAGCTTGAGCAGGGGGGCAACCACATGTCTTCGGAGGAAGATGGCGCCGGTCTTGCGGAAGGCGGCCAGCAACGTCACCATAAGATTGTCAAGCGCATCGACCGGAACGAGCACGATCAGGATGGCCAACATCGAGACCGCCACCGGATCCTCGATCAGGTTCCCTGCGATAAATGAACGGGCAGCCCAAAAGCCGACCACCACGATCGCTCCCAGAACGGCCGTGAGTCCGCCGACGAAAGCTATGGCTCCCACCATCGAGCCGGTATCTTCGGTTTCGTCAAAGATCGGTACGTACCGTGACAATCCTCGGTCAAGTCCGAGTTGGACCGCGGCTTGAAGGACGGCCACCATCGACAGCGCGTATGCAAAGGCTCCATAGTCGCTCTTCGCCAGGTATCTGATGATGAGGATCTGCGTCGCGTACCCGATGAATGACGACAAAATCCGGCCGCCCAGAAGCAGGCTCGATCCTCGAACCTGACTGCGCGACTCCGAATCGACGCCGTCGCCAGCGGGCGCGTCGATCCCCCCAATCTCGTTGTTGCTCAAATCCTGTCGGCTGAAATCAGCCTTCCTTGGCCCTTCTCAAGAACGCAGCCATCTGGCCCCGGGTAACATAGTTCGTTGGGCAAAAGGTCGTGGCTGTACATCCCTGCGTGATCCCGGCCTTTGCCAAGCTCACAATATCGTTGGCGAAGATACTGCCAGCGATATCTTTGAACGGTGACGACCCCCCGGCCGGTAATTTGAATCCCCGCACGAGAAATGCAGCCATTTCCCCTCGCGTGACGAGCTTACCAGGGCAGAACTTGTCTGCAGCACAGCCGTTGGTGATCCCCGCCGCATAGAGCCGGTTGATATCGTCTTCAAAAGTGTCGCCAGTCGTGTCGGTGAACCCTGCAGATGGGGCGGCCCTCAAGTTGAGCGCCCGTTTGAGGAAGGCCGCCATCTGGCCCCTGGTAACCGGCTTGTTCGGGCAGAACTTCGTGGAACTACATCCTGACGTTATGCCTGTCTTGGCAAGCCAGGTGATGTCACTTTCGAATATGTGGCCCGAGACGTCGGTGAAGCCACTCGGCGATGGCGGGGGAGTGACAGCCGCCGACCCGGGGGTTACCAGCACTTCCCAGTGTTCACCCTTGATGTTGCAGAGGCTCTTGCGATCGAGGTTCCATAGGAGTCCGCGACCACTGGCTTCGGTGTCTTCGAGTTTGAGCACCATGGCGCCACCCGTGCTATCTCCTACGATCATGCCGTAGTCCTGGAGGCCTTTGGCAATGACCAGGGCTTGGCCCGACAACCCGAGGGAAGCGAGGTTGACGCCCGGCTTGATTCGAATCCGGGTGCCTTCTCGGGGTGCATTCGGATTGGTGGTGTCACCGTCGCTGTTGAGCATCGGGAAGACATAACCGGAGTTGGCAGTATTCACACCGATCTTTACAACATTGTCGAGCCTGCCGTCGGCAACATCGTCGTAGTGAACCATTGAAGCCGAACCTGGATAGCCGCGAAATGTACCCCGGTTCCGTGAATCGTCAGAAGCTGCCAGACGACCGTCGATGCCGATGGACGCCAGGTAGGCGACGCTGCCACCGCTGACTGTCCACTTTTTGGTAGACGGGTCGTAGGTGGCCTTAGAAAGCTGAGCCACGACTCCTTTGGCCGTGTCGTAGACAACCATTTCCCCATCGGAGGTATCAGCG
>JAENVV010000055.1 GCA_016650365.1 Acidimicrobiia bacterium | reverse complement strand
GCCGCCACCGCCGAAATAGTCAAGCTCAACATCGCCACCAGGATCATCATGGTTACCACGTTCGACCCGGACGAATACCTTTACGAGGCACTCATCGCCGGCGCCAGCGGGTTTCTGCTGAAAGACACTCTTGCTGGCGACCTGGTTGCCGCTATACGGACGGTGGCCGGCGGTGATTCCGTGCTATCGCCACGGGTTACCAGCCAACTGATCGAGCAGTTCAACAAACAAAATCCCGTCAAGGGGCCCATCAGGTCCATTGACCACTTGACCGATCGGGAACGAGAGGTGTTGTTGCTGATGGGCCGCGGACTGTCCAACGGCGAGATCGCTGAGACGTTGTTTGTCTCCGAGACCACCGTCAAGACGCATGTGTCCCATGTGTTGTCCAAACTGGGCCTCCGGGACCGCGTCCAGGCGGTTGTCTTCGCCTACGAGAACGGCCTCGTGATTCCTGGTTCGAAATAGAGATTGACCAATTCATCTCATCCTCAAGGATGAGATGAATTCATACCGGTGATTGACGCCTGCGGCGCCAACATCACGTAGAGTGAACTCCGCCGGGTCGGGGGAGGCCCAAGGGGACCAGGCCACACCGCCTCGCCGTGGGGGAAAGAGGCATCGAAACGACCCGAGCTCACGCTCGGGTCGTTTTGTTTTTGGCTAGTGGTACACCACCAATCCGATACCATGAAACGCCGCACCCTGACTGACATCCCCTGAGGAGAACCTTTCGTGACCACACCAGCCGCCCGCGCCGTCGGCGCAACCAAGATATACGGGGAGGGTGACACGGCCGTGACGGCCCTCGATAACGTCACAGTTGAGTTCGCGCCGGGACAATTCACCGCCATCATGGGACCCTCTGGCTCCGGCAAGTCGACCCTCATGCACTGCCTGGCGGCTCTCGACGACCTCACCGCCGGAAGTGTGTTTCTCGGGGACACCGAACTAACCGGAATGGGCGACCGTCAGCTCACGGAGCTACGACGTGACAAGATCGGCTTCATCTTTCAGTCGTTCAACTTGATCCCGACGTTGACGGCTCGCGAGAACATCACCCTTCCCGCGGCCATCGCCGGTCGGAAAACAGATGCGGCGTGGTTCGACCAGGTCGTCGAGATTCTCGGGATTGGTGATCGCCTCAGTCACCGACCTTCGGAGATGTCAGGGGGCCAGCAACAGCGAGTCGCCGCCGCCCGAGCACTGGCCAGCCGGCCGGAAATCATCTTCGGTGACGAGCCATCGGGCAACCTCGACTCAAGGTCCGGCGCCGAACTGCTCGGGTTCATGCGCCAGGCCGTCGACGTATTCGGGCAAACCATCATCATGGTCACCCACGACGCAACGTCGGCAAGCTACGCAGATCGGATTGTCTTTCTGGCCGACGGACACATCGTTGACGAAATGTTCGACCCAACCGCCGAAAAGGTTCTGGACCGTATCAAGACGCTGGAGACCTAGCCATGGTTCGGGCGGCCATCAGGGGAATCTGGGAACACAAACTAAGGACACTTCTTCTTGTGCTGTCCATTGTTGCGGGCGTTTCGTTCGTCGCCGGCTCACTCATTTTCACCGACACCATCGGAGGCTCATTTGATGCACTCTTCGAAGGCGCTTTCGAGGGGATCGACATCAGGATCAATCCGGATGTCGATCAGGGTTTCACAAATCTCCAACCGGCGTTTGATGCGGATGTACTCACGATTGTCGAGAGCACCCCTGGCATCATCGACACCTGGCCAGGCGTAGGCGGATTGGTCAATCTGTCCGTCGGCGGTGAGGTACAGAGCGTCCAGGGACCTCCCAATTTTGCACTCTCCTGGGAGGGAGATCCAACCCTGACCCTCGTCGAGGGGCGCGGACCGCAAGGCCCCACGGAAGTTGCGATCGACACTACGGCTCGCGAGCGATACGACCTGGCCATTGGCGACACCATCGGCCTGGCGGCAACGGGGGCGATCTCTGACTACACCGTGACCGGCGTTCTCGAGGGATTCGGAGCGGGTCCCGCCTTGTTCACGTTCGATCTGGCTACGGCCACCTCGGTCCTCGGCCTGAACGGGTTGTACACGACCATTGATGTGACCGTCGAGGATCCGGCCCTTCTCCAGGAGGTTCTCGATGACCTGACGAGCCGTCTTCCCGACGGAGTCGTCGCGGTCGACGCTCAAGCGGCGGCCGAAGAGCAAGCCGCCCAGCTGAAACAAGCCCTCGGCTTCATCCAGACAGTGCTCCTGGTATTTGCGGGAATCTCAGTCGTGGTCGGGGTATTCGTCGTATACAACGCTTTTCGAACGGTGCTCGGTCAACGAACCAGGGAATTGGCCCTATTCCGTGTCCTCGGAGCAACCAAACAACAGTTGGTCACCTCGGTCATCGTCGAAGCGCTTGTAATTGGTCTCATATCGGGAGTCGCCGGGCTAATCGGCGGAATCCTGCTGGCCACGGCAGCCAGGGCAGCCTTCTCGCTCTTCGGGGGTTCAGGGCTCGCCGACGGTGGTCTCGTTCTCGCACCGGGTACCTTCGTGACTGCCTTTGCCGTCGGGATGACCGTAACCCTCGTCTCAGCGCTACTCCCGGCCGCCCGCGCCTCCCAGGTCAGCCCGATGGCGGCTCTGGCGACCATCGACAAACCACCCCGCCGCCTCACCAAGCAACTGGTGGTCGGTTCGGTGCTTGGCGTCCCCGGAATCGTCCTCGTCGCCTTGACCGGGCTCGACCGCGTCAACCTGCTGACCGGCGGGATAGGGGCTCTGGCAATCCTCATTGCCACATATGTCTTCGGAGCCATCGTCGGACGGCCATTTGTACGAACCATCGCCAGGTTCCTCGGGAATACCCCAGTGAGGAAGATCGCCACCGACAATGCAGCACGATCGCCTCGTCGCACCGGGGCAACCGCCGGGGCCCTCATGTTCGGGGTGGCGTTCGTCGTTGCAGTGTCGGTCATCGTCGTGATTACCCAGAAGACGGCTACCGCTGTCCTGGAGGATGCGGTATCGGCCGAGCTGACCATTCAATCGGCTGGCGCCGACCCGACTGCCGGGGTGAGCCCCGAAATCGCCTCCATCGTGGGTCAACTCGACTTCGTGGCCGCCACTCAGTCGAGCCGATTCGCCCAGGGGTCGATCAACGGAGAGTCAACCTTCTTTGGGTCCTTTGAACCCGAAACCGTGGAACAGGCCTACTTCTTCGATGAGGTACAAGGCAACTGGAGTGATCTGGTCGGTGAAACGGTCGCCGTCCAACGCGCCCAGGCCGACGAGCTCGGCCTGGCCCCCGGAGATCCCGTCACGGTCGACCTCGGCACCGGGCCCGAACAATGGACGGTGGCAGTCGTGTGGGACTACAGCTCCTCGGTTGACGACACTCAGGGCTTTTATCTACCGACCAGCACATTGGCTGACCGGTTTCCACAGGGCAACGTCGTTTCAATCGGAGTCAAGTTGACTGACGGAACCGATCCTGATCAGGCCAAAGCAACCATTGCCGAACTCATCCAGACCGATTACCCGTTCGCAAACGTGACAACTCAAGATGAGCTCTTGGCCGACATCCAGGGGCAATTGCTAGGTCTGTTGGCCTTCGTGTTCGTTTTGCTGGCCATGTCGATCTTCATCGCGCTGCTCGGCATCGTCCTGATCCTTCTGTTGTCTGTATTCGAGCGAACCAGAGAACTGGGATTGTTACGAGCGATCGGCTCCACCCGCGTCCAGATTCGAGCGATGATCCGCTGGGAAGCCGTGTTCGTATCCATACTCGGTGCCCTCATGGGAGTCGTGGTGGGGACGTTCATCGGCTGGGGTCTGTCAGGGAGCATATTCGGTGCCGGATTCTCCTTCGTCATCCCATGGACGTGGATCGGTCTGGGGCTGATCGCCTCAATCGTGGCCGGGGTGCTCGCGGCGATACTGCCGGCCAGGCGGGCCGCGAATCTCAACATCCTTGAAGCAATCGCCTACGAATAGCGCTCGACACGAGTCCTTGATTTCTCAAAACGGTCCCGAGTTGATTGGCCTCGAACTCCGTCATCTGCCAGTTCTCGCTCGAGTTAGCGATCCGAGTGGCTTCGCCGGACAGGATCGTGGCTACCGGTCAGAATCCGTGAAGCACATATCCCTTGCGCGATAGCCCGCGCGACGCATATGATTGCTTCACAGGGGGCACGGCTAGGGCCGCAGGCATGGAGAGGCCGACAGATGAATGCATTGCGCTCCCTCAGGTGTCAAGTGGTTGGGCACGATCACCAGCGGCGCCACGCCTCACAGCATCTGACCCAAATCACTTGTTCGGTCTGCCACGAGGTACATGTGACCCTGTCCCCGCGGCCTCGGATCTACCGGATTTACGACCAAGCTCAACCCATCCCACGTCGACCGCCCGCCAGAGTCTACGGACTGCAGGCTCGCCTCACCGGCCTCGCCTAAGCCTCGTTAGGATTTCGCCGCCAAATCGGGAATCGCCTTGGTCGGCTGCTTCAGAATGAACCAGGCGGCATACGCCCAGATGGCGGTCATGAAGTAAGCCACCATCGCCGGAGCGCCATTGGTGAGCGCATAGATCGTCGACAAGAGAATCGAGGTACTCATGGCGGAGACCGCGATGGTCTTACCTTTGATGGTGAACCCCGCCCCCGATCGATAGTTCGTGATAATGGGGCCGAACACCTTGTGGTTCGTCAACCAGGCATCGAACCGCTCCGAGCCCATGGCAAAGAAGAAACCGGCCACGATGACATTGATCGTGACTGGCACCAACGGGAGCACCGCGCCGGCAATGGCCAGGCCAGAAAAAAGCAAGCCGAGGACTGTATAGAGACCCTTTTTGAAGCGGGACTGATCTTTTGCTTGTTTCATATTTGTTACCGTAGAGGCAGACAATTCAGACAGCACGTCGAAAACCGGAAGAAGGACGCCATGCCTATCGCAACTCCCGAGAAATACCGGGCGATGATCGACTCCGCCCGACAGAATGGTTTCGCCCTCCCCGCCATCAATGTCACTTCATCGGAGAGTCTCAACGCGGCCCTGCGCGGGTTTGCCGAGGCTGAATCCGACGGAATCGTCCAGGTTTCGACCGGTGGCGGTGAGTTCTTGTCCGGGTTGTCCCTTAAGGACATGCCGCGGGGGGCGGAAGCCTTGAGCGAATTCGCTCACGTGGTGGCCGCCCACTACCCGATCAATGTCGCTCTGCATACCGACCACTGCCAACCCGACAAAGTCGATACCTACATCCGGCCATTGCTGGAGGTCTCCCGCCAACGTAAGGCGGCTGGTCTCGGTCCCATCTTCCAGAGTCACATGTTGGATGCCTCCAATCTTCCCCTGGCTGACAACCTGGCACTGGCCGATGCATTGCTCGATGAGTGCGCCGACGTCGATGTCATCCTTGAGCTGGAAATTGGCATCGTCGGCGGGGTCGAGGACGCGATGGATCACGAAAACATCGATCGCCAAAAGCTCTATACAAGTCCCGAAGACATGGTGGCTGTCGCGGAGAAACTCGGCACCGGTGAGCGCGGTCGGTACTTGCTGGCCGCCGTGTTCGGCAACGTCCACGGAGTCTACAAACCGGGCGCTGTCAAGCTCGATCCCACCATCCTCAGGGACGGCCAGGCGGCCATGGAGGCCAAATATGGGCCCGAGGGTCGACACGATCTGGTATTTCACGGCGGTTCAGGATCGTCCCTCGAGGAGATCCACGAGACGCTTGGCTACGGGGTCATCAAAATGAACGTCGACACAGACACCCAATACGCACTGACCCGACCGATCGTAGATCACATGATGACCAACTACGCCGGCGTCCTCAAAGTCGACGGCGACGTCGGTGACAAGAAACTTTACGACCCACGCTCCTATATGAAGAAGGCTGAGCAGTCGATGGCCGATCGGGTACTACGAGCCTGCCAGGACCTCAAGTCGGTCGGAACGTCGATCGGCTAAGCCTCCGGACCAGGCGGGTCTTCTCGGCTCGTGGCGGAACCCGTGCACCGTCGGGTGCGTCTTGCAGGGAAGTTCAAAGGATTCCAATGTCAAAAACCACCAAGATCGTTCTTTCGGTAATAGGTGCCCTCATACTGCTCGGGGCGGTTACGGTGTTCGCCATCGTCCGTTTCTCTGGACGCTTCATTGCCGGTCCTGAGAACGCGGCCAACATCGGCCAGGAGATCAGTATTCACACCCTGCCGGAAGAATTCGAGCCGGTCTTCGGTATGGACGTCCTCGGACTAAAATTGATGATGGCCGCCCATACCGACGACGACACCAAGGTGCTCATGCTCGTCGAGACGCCCGACGCCGACTTCGAGGGAGCTGAAGCCGAAGCCCGGGATGCGTTTCAGCGACAGGCGGGGTTCGGCAACAACTACGAATACACCGGGTCAAGACAGGTCTTGGTCGCAGGAGAAACCCGGACCGTCGACACGCTCACCGGGCAGGATCGTGGCATAGATATGCGCCAGGACATCGTGGTGTTTCCGGCCAGTAGTGGCAACGCGGCCGTAGCCATCATGGTCGGGCCCGTCGACGATTTCGACGAATCGGCCTTTGACGCATTTCTGTGGTCTATGAAGTAGTGCGCTGACTTTGCCAGCTCACCAATATTGGTAGCCTGTCACCTAACTATGGCCCAAGACCCCGCCCTGACCACCTGGGTCGACTCAGATCGGTTCGTACCCCGTCGATTTGTACGACCTGCTCTGGCCTTCACCGACACCGAAGCCTCCTCCGGCATCGTCCTCATGGTCGCGGCGATCGTGGCCCTGATCTGGGCGAACATGCCAGGCGGCGAGAGCTATGCAACCTTCTGGGAGACACACGTCGCCTTCTCCATTGGTCCCATCCACCTCGAAGAGGCACTACGCGAGGTCATCAACGACGGATTCATGGCCATTTTCTTCTTCGTGGTGGGCCTGGAAATCAAGCGCGAACTGGTCAGCGGCGAACTCAAAGATCGTCGGGCCGCTGCGCTCCCCGCCATCGCCGCCCTCGGGGGCATGGTCGTGCCCGCGGTGATCTACGTCCTATTCGTCGCAGGAAGCGAAGGGGTGCATGGCTGGGGTATCCCAATGGCAACGGACATTGCATTCTCGGTCGGCGTGGTGGCGCTACTGGGACGCCGGGTGCCTGTCGGGGCCAAACTCTTCCTGCTGGCCTTGGCGATCGCCGACGACATCGGAGCCATCCTCGTCATCGCCACCTTCTATACGAGCGATCTTTCGTTCGCCTATCTGGCAGCCGGGCTTGTTGGACTAGCGGTCATATACGCAGCCAACCGGGCCGGGGTCCGGGCAGTTTCGTTCTATGTCTCGTTGGCCGTCGTGACCTGGTTCTTCTTCCTCGAGTCGGGCGTGCACGCAACTCTCGCCGGGGTTGCCATCGGCCTACTCACTCCTGCCAACCCGCTCATCGGATCAAAACAATTCGATCAGCTCGCCCGCCGGATCATCGACACATACCCCGATGACGATGGGACCGAATTCTCCCGGGACAAGGTAGATGAAGAAGCGCTGGCGCTCGCCAGGTTGGCGACCGAATCGGTCTCACCGCTCAATCGACTGGAGAACTCGCTGCACTTGTGGAGCTCGTTCGCCATTGTGCCGGTTTTCGCATTGGCCAACGCCGGGATCCGATTCGAAGGCGTGTCGATCGGCGAGGCCATCACCCACCCTATTGCGCTCGGCGTGGCGTTCGGACTCGTGTTCGGCAAATCGATCGGAATCACTACGGCAACCTGGTTGGCGGTCAAGTCTGGAATCGGCAAGCTTCCCTCCAACACCGAGTGGCCCCATGTGATCGGCGTCGCCATGCTGGCCGGGATCGGCTTCACAGTGGCCTTGTTTGTGGCCGGACTGGCCTTCCCCGTTCATGCGGAGCTTGCTGACCGGGCCAAGGTCGGGATCTTCGCAGGTTCGGCGATCTCCGGTATGTTGGGGTACCTGTTCCTTCGCCGGATCAAACCTACCCACTTGGTCGGCGAGCACACTCCTCACGAGTCAGCACCGTCAGAGGCGTGAACCTCCCTCCCGAGACGATCGACTGTGTCGAATGTGGCGGGGTGGCCTCATTGCTCACTCAACGCCCCACCGACGACCCGTTTTTGCCAGGAGACATCATCGCCTATCGATGCGCCGACTGCTGGGATCGATTCGATCTGGTCTTTTGGGATGATTCTGAAGACGAATCGGGTTGAAGGAACATATGTTCAAACGAAACAAGAAAACCAAACCAACTCACATCACCACTCTCGAAGAGATGAACGACCTCGCCGCGGACGGTCCGGTCCTCGTTGACTTCTTTCAAAGAGGCTGCGCGCCATGCCAGGCGATGGACGGCATTGTCACTGAAATTGCCGATCAGTTCGCGGGCGGATTGGCTGTCGCCAAGGTGAATGTTGCCCACGCTCCCGAACTCGTGCAACGGTTCAAGGTTATGTCCACCCCGACGTTCGTCGTGTTGGCATCCGCCAAGGACGCCAAGGCCGTGCGCCTCCACCAGCGGTGGAAGGGCACCGGCCTCATTAAGAAAGATGCCCTCATCAAGGTCA
This sequence comes from Acidimicrobiia bacterium, assembly GCA_016650365.1. Lineage (NCBI taxonomy): Bacteria > Bacillati > Actinomycetota > Acidimicrobiia > Acidimicrobiia bacterium. Next base: position 8,039 of record JAENVV010000055.1, on the reverse strand, counting down.
TCAGCGACGCAGGGGCAGTTCCGGCGATCGACTGAGCCTATCTAATCCTGCCATACGTGCGGCCTCGTTTTTAGTTCACCGAAGCCAAATTCATCACACAGCGCTTCGAATTCAGATCGTTTTGCCCCACGCCACCGCAGTTCGTCAGGCGTCTCCCTGAGAGGAACATCTCGCCGGAGGGTCGTCAGTTCTCTGAAGAGCAACGCATCCTGAATGTTCTCTCTCAATGAGGCCGCCAGGCGGGTCGCCCCCCGAACAGAAATCGACCAATCCGATTCGTCCGCCGGAATCTGGTCCAACCGCGTGTACTCCGCCAGTAGTGCCGACGCCGACTTGGCCCCCCAGGCCGGGACACCGGGAATTCCATCCGCGGCATCTCCCACCAACGCCAGATAGTCGGGGATCGAAATGGGGCCGACGCCGAACTTCTCCCAGACACCCGCTTCGTCCATGACAACCTGCCTGCGACGATCCAACATGACAACAAAATCGTCAATCACGCATTGGGCGCAGTCCTTGTCCGGCGTGGCGATCACGATTTGATCGAAATCGTCCGCATACTTGAGTGCTCCGGTTGCGAGGGCATCATCTGCTTCGAATTCGACCATCTCCCAAGTGACGACTCCCATGGCCTTGAGCCCTCGCTCGGCGATCGGAAACTGCGCCAGAAGCTCGGGCTCGATGCCTTCGCCTGTTTTATAGCCGTCGTACATGTCGTTGCGAAACGACACAACAACCTGGTCCGTGGCTGCGGCCAAATGGGTGGTCTCAGACTCGCGGAGCAATCCAAGGACCGTTTCAAGCAAGCCGTGAACCGCCGCAATCGGGTTCCCATCGGGGGCGTTTCGGGGTGGACGCCCGAAATGGGCCCGGAACAACTCATAGGTGGCGTCGAGCAAGTGCAGCTTCATAATGGGCATCGTAGGCCGATCAATACAGTCGCTGGTGCGGTACATTTCAATTAACGGACGAAGGGACAGAATATGAGTGAACGATGGAAGTCAGTCGGTGACGACTTCGCCAGCCTCAAAGATGCGTTCAAGGAGCGCTACGACCAGAAGGAGGCTGACGAAGAGGACGGGTCTCCCGATTCGGAAGATGTCAAGAACGCTCTCAACACGATCGGTGAGGGTCTGGAGCGCCTGTTCAGCTCCATCGGCGACGTAGTCCGCGATGATGAGTTCAAGCGCAAGGCCAAGACGACCATGAAAAACCTCGGGGACGCCATCTCCGAATCCGTCTCGGACATCAGCGCCAAAACCACTCAGCGCAAGACGAACACCGAGTCAACCGACGGTGCGGATGAGTTCAATGACGCACCACCCAACACCCCGGATTCCACCGAAACAGCCAGCGCTGATGAAGGCGCTGTGGCGGAAGACATCGACCAACTGCGGAAGGACCTTGACGAAGAGCTGTGAACGCACTGCCATACTGCCGGCATGATCGTCAGCGCCGAATGGCTTGCTTCACAATTCAATGATCCCTCAATGCGCCTGGTTGATGTGCGCTCGTTCCTTGGCGAACCTGAGAAGGGGCGCCAGGAATACGCCATCGGTCATATTCCGGGCGCCCAGTTTCTCGATCTTGAGAGTGACCTGGCCGGCCACGAGGGGGGCGGCCGGCACCCCCTCCCCGATCTCGACTCGTTTGCCAAGAGGATCGGGGCGCTTGGTATCGGGCGTGATCACCGGGTGGTCATATACGACGCAGATCATGGTTCAACGGCAGCACGCCTATGGTGGATGCTCCGCCACCTTGGTCACGAGCACGTGGCCGTTCTCGATGGCGGCTGGCCGGCATGGATTCAGGCAGGCGGATCACAGACCTCCGTTCGGCCGACCTACCCGCCCGTCAACTATGAAATGAATGTTCGGACCGATGACCAGGCAACCCGGACCGAAGTCGCCACGCGGCCATCGGCGACCACCCTCATCGATGCAAGGGCCGCCGCCCGTTACCGCGGCGAATTCGAACCCATCGATCCGGTCGCCGGCCACATTGGGGGGGCGATCAACATCCCGCACGAAAGCCTGGCCAGGGGTGGCCGCATGCTCCCGGTCTCCGAACTGACCCTCCGCCTCACAGACGGTCACGACTCCATCGCATACTGCGGGAGCGGAGTCACTGCCTGCTACGTCATCCTCGCCCACGCCGTGGCAGGTCTCCCGCTCCCGCGGCTGTATGTCGGATCGTGGTCGGACTGGGTCGGGGCCGGCATGCCCGTGGCCGTCGCCGAGACGGATGTGGCCGACGACAGAACGGTGGGTACCGGCGAAGAGTTGGCGGCCGCCAACGATCGAGAATCAGGCTCCGATGATGAGTGGTCGCCGTGACGACAGACGACACACCGCCCCCATCCCTCGATCATCTCTCGATTCCGGAGCTCATCGAGCTTGGCCGACCCGATCCTCTCATTCGAAGGGTCGATGCACTTGCCGGTCGCCGGGATTGGTCCGAAATGATCGACCTTCGCGATCGCTGCCACGAGGCGGTTGAACGCGGCAAACAGCTCTGGGGCGTCGCCCACCATGTTGACTATCGGCTGGCCCTCGAAGCCGATCCTGACATCGCAGCAGCGGTCGTCGATTCTCTGGCAAGCCGCTTCACTCTCGGTCCGCTCACGGAGGTGGCCGCCGCCTCCCATTCCTGGAACGAGCTGGCGCCGTTCCTACCAGTCGGTCCGTCTCGTGACATTGTGGGCTACGAACGGGCATTGCGCGGCGATCCCCCAGCTGACGCCAACCCGGTACTGGAAATACCCGTGTCCCTATCCAGTTGGGAACCCGAATACGCCCTACCCAAGTACAAATCAGATCGAGTGGAGGCCGATCCTCCGGCCGTCGAGCCCGGAGAGATAGTCGAACTCGGAGCTCCAGGGGAGGTCATCACCGATCTCGAAACGACCGAAGCGCTTGCTCATCTTGCGGCTACCTGGACCGAGCACTCGAATGGTACGGCCGAGGCACTCGCCGTGGAAGGAACTGCCGCATCGGCGATCGCCGCGCTTGGTCTCAAGCAGGCCGAGATGACCGAGATCCGTTTAGACCAGGCCATGGCGCTGATGGCATGGACCGCCTCGGGTGGGGGCGCCCACGGCCAACGCACCGGCGGCGCCTCAGGTCGATTCGCCGCCTGGTGGGCTCTGGCATGCCTCACCGAATTCACCGATGAATGGCCACCCAATCCCGATGAACTCGGGGCAGCCGGAGCCGAACTCCGCTGGTACTGGTGGTCGGACCTCTACCCGACGACCGGGTGGGCCTGTCGAATTGCGGTCGAGGACCCCCAAGCTGGGTATGCCTGGGTCCTCAACGCCGCCGACGCCGCCTGAAGCTCCCGTTCCGAGGGCCCCAGCGCCCACAACCGGGTGCTGGAACCCCGGGTTCAACCCTGGGTTCGTGCGCCCGGTATCGGGAGTTGGGGCCCTCGGTTGGTCGCTTCAGGGGAGTTGGAGGGCTTCTTCGGCGCCGGTGAGATCCTGATTGCAGGACAGCACGCCCGCGAACAGATCACCGTGTTTGGCAAGGCGATCCCACACATTGGCCAGGGTGATGTCGCCGTTCTTCAGATCATCCAACTCATCCCACAGGATGGGGATTGAGATCGGAGCTCCCGGACGAGGTCGGATCGAGTAGACGGATGCGATGGTTTGGCCGGTGGCGTTCCGAAAGGCGTCGATGAAAACCCGATTGCCGCGCTTCGGTTTATCCCATTCCATGGTGATGTCGACCGGATTGGCAGCCGCCATCAGCTTGCCGACGGCATACACAAAATTCCGGACCCGTTCTTGGGTGTGACCCGCGGCGAGCGGAACGTACACATGAATCCCCCGAGACCCTGACAGTTTGGGGAACCCGACCAGACCAAGCTGACCAAGCAGCGTCTCCAACAGACGGGCTGTGTCCACCACCTGCTGCCAGGTCACCTCACCAGCGGGGTCCAAGTCGAACACGGCCCAGTCAGGCGTATCGGGCGTGGTCCATCGAGAGTGGAACGGATGCAACTCAATGCAACCCATGTTGGCGAACCACATAAGTGATTCCCGGTTGGCCGCCAGAAGAAAGTCGATGTCACCGCCCATCGATTCAGACGACACCAGGCCGGTCGCCATCCAATCCGGCTGGTGGCCGGGCGCCCGCTTTTCGTAGAAGGATGCCCCGCCAATACCGTTTGGATATCGGCTCATCGAAATGGGGCGATCGGCCAGATGGGGAAGCAGGAGTGGGGCGACCGAGGCGTAGTACTGAATCATGTCGCCTTTGGTGAACTCACCAGGGAACATTTCCTTGTCAACGTTTGAAACCGACAAAGGCCGCCGGGTCCGCAGAACTCGCCACCGATCCGCTTCTTTGAGGACGTTGACCTGACGCGGAGCCCCGGCCATATGCGATCCGACCGGGCGCCCTTCGTCAGACCCGCGAACTCTGACGGTGGCAACGACCGCTTCGGCGTAGATCTCATCGTGGCTCTCTCGATCCCGCGATTCGGAGATGACGACCATGTCAATGCCACGATTCCAGGCTGCCTCGATAAGGGGCTCAATGCGAAGGGTCCCCGTACCGTACCGAACGTGTCGGATCTCTCCGTGCTCACCGAACTCGTTGTCCGAAAACTGGCATTGCAGCGGATCGGTTTTCCACTCCGGGAAGGAATCGATCACGAATCCGAGAACCTGGTCGAACGCTTCCACCGAAGTGAGAGCTCCCCGCGTCGTTGCGTGAACATGAGCCCAGTCGATCAGCGGGTAGACGAAAGGGAATTCTTCGGCGAGCAGCGCGATGTCTCCAATGGACCCGAAGTTGTTGTCGTTACCCGACGTTTCGAACCCGAGCGCCACGCCGAGGTGGGCGATCTTGGGCGACAGGTAATCGAGCCGCCGGCGAACCAGGTCCATCGTCGCCGCCGGCTCACGATCGCCATGGACCCCGATGTGGGCACAGATGATCCGGGCTCCGAGGGCTCTGCCAAGTTTCATCGAATGCTCCAGCGCCGATACCGGCAGCTTGGCCTTTTCGTCGTCGGCTCCGGTCAGAATGGCAAAGTAGGGAGCGTGAAGCGAGACGTCGATGCCTCGCTCCGCGGCAGCTTTCCCGAAGGCAACACAACGTTTCTCTTTCCAGGGAAAGTCTTTCGTGAAGCCGAGTTCGTACGCCGAGTGCCCGCGAGAAACGAGCTCATCCAAGAAGACTGCATCGTCCACCCCTTCGGGCGGCAATCCGGACATCCCGAAGCGCAACATGCCCGCCATTCTGGTCGCTCAACCAGCCCGGTTGCCATCGCGCGCCGATTCACACCACCGTCTATCTCTCGCGATGTCACGTCGCCAACATCCCGGACATCTGGCCAAGGCCTCTACGGCCTCGGTGCGTAGCAGGGATTCAGGAACGGCCAGACGGTGGCCAGCCAATCAGACACGGCCTCCCAAACCACCCGATCCAACTCTGCTCGTGAAGCCCGAACCCATGACTTCACCTCGACATCGTGGTCGTCCATGTCGGTCGGCTTGATATACAGGCAGCCGACCACGTCGTCGCCATCGAGGATCGAGTAGGCAAAAGCGACCCGCTCGGCGAACTCCTTGGCATGCCGATTCAAATCGGAAAGGTTTTCCTCAAGAGTCATCGGAACCGGCCAACTCCCACCCCAGGTTTCGGAGCCGGGGGTCGCGAGGATGTGTTCGATGCTCGACATCCACGCCGCATGATCACGTTCGTTGTGAGCTGCAGCCAGAGGCTCGAGGCGGAATCCAGGGCCTACAAACGATTCGGGCACAACAAAGTCGACAGGAACGAACGGAGCATTCACACGACAGACTCTATCGAAGAACGTTAACCGCCAATTCCCGGTCGGCAATCCCGGAACTATCCGCGGCGGCGACTACGTTACGTACCCATGTTGCGGTCTCTGTCCAGCAGCCTTATCGGAGCCTTGCTGCTCGTTGCCTGCTCGACCGATCAACCGGCGGCCTCCCCGGCCGCTCCAACGGTGTCCCAGCCAACCACCACTTCCTCCCCAGGCCCGGTCAGCCCGAGCACCACGTTGGCGAGTCCAACGACGACGAGCACCACCACCAACGTTGATGACTCGATCACCCCGGATATTGATTCCGCCGTTCCCGAGAAGCATCTCGAGAACTACTTGGCGGCGCTGGCTGCCGGAGCCTATGAGCAAGCCGGGTTCCCGGCCACGAATGCCGGTACTGCCTTCGGCGATAACCAGAACATCGCCGCAGCAGACTATTTGGGAGCGGCTTGCGAGCCGGATCTCTGCAACGGGCCCTATACGGTCGAGCCGGACGACCCGTTTATCCAATACGACGGAATCGCTCCACCTCGCTGGAACTTCTCGGTCACCCACGAGCAATCGGGACAAACCGCGACGATGAGTGTCGGCATGTTTGAGGGCCAATTCGTGATCGCCGATCTTCCGCCGCTCGTGGAGTCACCCCGGCCCGACGACCTCCTAACGCAGTTGTTCGGCAGCGACCGACCCGACTACGCAGTCGTCGAACGATTCGATGCATTCGAAGTCTGGACCGCAGACACGACCACCTGGGTCACCAACTAGTTCGCTAAAGACACATGGCTGGTGGAGGGTGACGTGGCGGTCAGTTACGGAGTCGACGGTGTCCTCGTGACGCCGCTTGCCGCGCCGCCGGACTCGCTTCTCTACCAATGCCTGGACATCGTCGTTAGGGACGGGCGGATGCTTGTGTGGGACAGTTGCGACCCGACAGCACCTGGCCTGTATGAATTAGGAACTGCCGATCTCTATCCCTTTCTCATCGACCCGAGCGAGATCGACCCATTTGAGAGCGGTTCGGTCGGCTATCTCGAACGAGGCGGCATTGCGATCGCGACGCTTGGCGACGCAGAAGGAATACCAGTGAGCTGATCAGTACAACGGGGGCCGATCTCCTGGGGGGCGATTACGCCGGGTACCGGACCCTATCTGCCGACGGCCGCCGGTTCATCTACACCGACCACAGCCAGGGCAGCGGCACGTACAACCACTTCTGGAGTCCAGTCGTCGTTGTGCGTGCAACGAATACGGGCGCTGAGCTCGTCCGACTCGTCCTCGACGGTCCGGTCACTTGTCTCGAATCGGACGGCCTCTGGGTGCTCGCCTGCGAAGGTGATGTCGACCGCATGCTCGAAGGCGATCCCGGCATCATGGCACTGGTCGCCTACAACGTCGAAACCGGCGAGACGAACCGAGTCGCAACTCGTACCCGGGTGTTCCTCCCGTCGGAACCGTAGAAACGATTTCCCCAGCGATGCGTGCAGCGGGTATCGTTAAGGGACCATTGGGTCTGTAGCTCAATCCGGTAGAGCAGCGGACTTTTAATCCGTTGGTTGTGGGTTCAATTCCCACCGGACCCACTCGCGAAACCCCTGCTCAGCGGGGGTTTTTGCTTCTCTGCGGTAGGTCGATGATGTCGCCCAGGACGCGCACAGGACGCGATTTAATCGCGGAGTGGGTGTCGAGACGGTCCATGACTTCGGCGAGGTCACCTTCAAATAGGTGCGTATATGTGTTCAAAGTGACGGACGCGTTGCGATGTCCGAGTTGTTGTTGGATAGCTTTGACGTCGGCGCCGGCTGCCCGCATCAGCGACGCACAGGTGTGTCGTAGGTCATGGGGGGTGATCTCGACGAGATCGTCGCCGGCCCGCTGACGGGCACCATCCCAGACGGTCTTTCGCATGTTCGCGTACCGTAATGGTCCTCGCTGTGGGGCGGGGAACAGAAACGCTTCGGGGTGGTCCTCGATGTCTCCCAGATGTTTGCCCACCAGGTCAGAAACGAAGGCCGGTAGGTGCACCGTTCTGGACTGATGGGTTTTGGGGGTGCCGAACTCGAGGCGTCCGGCGAGTTCTGTGGCGGACTGGGCGATTTGGAGGGTACGACCCAGGATATTGATGCGGTCACGGCGTAACGCGACGAGTTCGCCCCAGCGGAGACCTCCGTAGGCGAGCACGTAAACCATGGTGTGGTGTTGGCCGTTGGGCATCGCCTCGGCCAGTCGGGTCACTT
>JAENVV010000054.1 GCA_016650365.1 Acidimicrobiia bacterium | reverse complement strand
CTCGAAGGACCTGATTCCGGCGAGTTTGTGGTGGGTGAGTGCCCGCCTGGGCCAGAATTAGCCCCGGTGGTTGTCAGGATCGTGCAGGGTTCGTGTGATTACCGTGACGGAGAGTCGCTGACCAATGTGAGCTTCTCGTTCCGCCATGACGGCGTGAATACGAGTGGCAAGGTCGAGATGACGATCGACGGGCCTACCGGGACGATCGTTTTGTCCCAGAAGACCGAGATTGAACTTCCGCCAGGCACCTACACCTGGACTGCCGAATCCATCGATGCAGCGTTCGAGCTCGAAGGTCCGGACTCGGGAGAGTTCGTCGTAGAGGGATGTGCACCTGAAGCCGAGATTGTCGAGGTGACCGTAAGTGTTCTGCCTGCCGACTGTGTATGGAGCGATGAGCAGTCTCTGACCGGTGTTACGGCTTCGATTAGTCCCGATGGTGGGGCGATCATTGTGGTCGATGGGACCATCCAGCTGACTTTCGATGGACAGACGGTCAACGTTGGTCCGGGAGATCACACCTGGACGGTCATAGTCGCCGAACCGTACAAAGTTGTCGGAAACGCAGAGGGCACCTTCGCTACGGACGCTTGCGTACCCGTAGTTCTATCGGACGTCAAAACCCCTGAGACGCCGGTGGTTACCACTCCCGACGTTCCCGTGGTGAATACACCGGACACACCGGTCGTCAAGACACCCGAGAAGCCGTCGGTTGCCAGCGACACCAAGGTGCTGGGAATTCAGACAACCCTGCCGGCGACGGGTTTTGATGACGGGCAGACGGCGGTACTGGCACTGGCGTTGATCCTGGCGGGGGCAGGCATATTGCTGGCCGTCCGAAAGGATGACGAGACCGTCGAGGTGGGTACCGCCATGGGAAGGCATCGTTTAGGACGGCCTGAACTTCGGGGCGGACGTCGCTGACCAAGGCTGAACCAACTGGTTCGCACCCACACAAATAGAACGACAAAGACAGGTGAACCCCGGAGTATCCTCCGGGGTTCACCTGTATGGAGCTAGCGATGGAATCGACATACGACCCAAATATCACCGAAGCACGCTGGTATGACGTGTGGGAACAGGCCGGAATTTTCAAACCCGAGTTCCGGCCGGACGGTGAGCCGTTTGTGGTGGTGATCCCGCCTCCCAACGTGACCGGGGTGCTGCACCTCGGGCACGCGTTGAACCATTCGATCCATGACATGATTCTCCGCCGCAAGCGGATGCAGGGCTATGCGGCGGTCTGGATTCCCGGAACGGACCATGCCGGCATCGCCACGCAGAACATTGTCGAGCGGCAACTGGCAGACGAAGGTCTCAACCGCCATGACCTCGGTCGGGAATCGTTCATCGAGCAGGTATGGACCTGGAAACGCCAATCCGGTGGGACGATTACCAAGCAAATGCGTCGACTCGGCGACTCGTGTGACTGGAGTCGGGAGCGTTTCACGATGGATGACGGCCTGTCCGTGGCCGTTCGAGAGGTCTTCGTGCGACTCTACGAGGAAGATCTGATGTACCGCGGCAATCGGATCATCAACTGGTGTCCTCGCTGTGGGACGGCCCTCGCCGAGATCGAGGTCGAGTTCGAGGATGAATCCGGGGAATTGGTCCACATTGCCTACCCCTTCACCGATGGCAGCGGGTCCATCACAGTGGCCACCACACGCGCCGAGACGATGCTCGGTGATACCGGCGTGGCCGTCCATCCAGACGACGATCGATATCGGGATGCGATAGGCAAGACCTTGACCCTTCCGCTCGTCGGCCGTGAGATTCCCGTCGTGGCCGATGACGCGGTCGAAATGGACTTTGGAACCGGCGCCGTCAAAGTCACACCTGCTCACGACCCGACCGATTTCGAGATCGGTCAACGGCACGGTCTTGACTCGATCACCATCTTCGATCGCCACGCAGTCGTCAACGAGTCCGGAGGGTCATTCGCTGGTTTGGACCGCTTCGCGGCGCGGGCTGCCGTCAAACGGGCTCTCGACAAGCTTGGAGCGCTTGTTCTGGTTGAGGATCGAACCCACCCGGTCGGTCACTGCTACCGGTGCCATACGATCATCGAGCCGATTCTGTCATTGCAGTGGTTTGTGCGGGTCGGACCCCTGGCCCGTCCCGCCATCGATGCGGTCCGCAACGGTGAGAGCCGTTTTATCCCCCAACGATGGGAAAACAGCTATTTCCACTGGATGGAGAACCTGCGCGACTGGTGTGTGTCCCGCCAGATCTGGTGGGGCCACCGAATTCCCGCCTGGTACTGCGACGACTGCGATCACACGATCGTCGCCCGGCAGGATCCAACCTCCTGCGAGGCGTGTGGAAGCTCGAAGCTGACTCAAGACGAGGACGTCCTTGACACGTGGTTTTCGTCCGCCTTGTGGCCGTTCAGCACCCTGGGGTGGCCAGAGCAGACCAACGACCTGGAGCGCTTCTACCCCAACTCGGTCATGATCACGGGTTTTGACATCATCTACTTCTGGGTAGCTCGCATGCTCAAGATGGGCATTCACTTCATGGGCGAGGTGCCATTCCCGGACATCATTATCCATGGCCTGGTGCGAACTGCCGACGGAGCCAAAATGTCCAAGTCCGTCGGAAACGCCATCGACCCGATGGACGTCATCGCCGAACATGGTGCCGATGCCCTACGTCTAGCTCTGCTCCAAGCGGCCTCGCCCGGCCAGGATGTTCCTCTTGATGAGGAATGGGTGCGGGCCGCCCGCAAGTTTGGCAACAAATTGTGGAATGCCACCGCCTTTGCGTTGATGAACCTTGACGAAAAGGTGCCCTCAGACGGGTACCCCACACCCACCCACCCCGTGAACCGCTGGGTGCTGGCCCGCCTGGCCGACGTGGTCGGCCGATACGACGAACTCTGTGATGAATACCGTCTCGCTGATGCCCTCAGCTTGCTGTACTCGTTTACCTGGTCAGAGGTCTTCGACTGGTATCTGGAAATGTCGAAACCGTTGTTCAAAGATGCGACTCTCCGAGCAGAAACCCAAGCCACCCTCGGGGCGGTTGTACGGGACATTTTGAAGTTGTTCCATCCAGCCATTCCGTATCTGACTGAGGAGTTGTGGTCCGAGTTGGTCGACGACGGACTCTTGGCGGGGGCGGATTGGCCGATTGTTCCGTACGTTGCCACCCCGCTCCATGTGGAGGTGCTCATGGAGTTGGTGTCGGCGGTTCGCCGCTTTCGATCAGGACATCAGATTTCGCTCAAACAACCGATCGATCTTCTCGTCCTCGATCCCGACGGCGTTGTCGATGAGTGGTGGGCTAGTCAGTTCTTGTCTCTCGTCAACGTTGCATTGCACCCGATTTCCGAGCCGCAGGGGGCCGGCCACACTCGCTTGTTGGCGGGTTCGGTGCAAGGCTTTATTGCTCTCGTAGGGCTCATCGATGTCGGTGCCGAGGTGGCCAGGATTCGCAAAACCATGGGTGCAGCCGAGGCCGAGTTGATAAACGCTTCCAAGAAGCTTTCGAACCAGGGTTTTCTCGCCAAGGCGCCCGACGATGTCGTTGCCAAAGAACAAGCCAAGGCGGACGAGGCCCGGGCGATGATTGAGAAGCTCACAACGCAACTCGAAGAACTTGGCCAATGATCGAAACCTATGACGAGGCGGTGGCCTACCTCGACAGCCATATCGGGCAAGGCATCCGCCCCGGCCTGAGCCGTACGGCCGAAGTCCTTGACATGATGGGCAATCCGCACCGGGACTATCCGGTGGTGCTGGTAACGGGTAGCAACGGTAAAACCTCGACAACCCGGATGATCAGCGCGATGCTCACCGCCCACGGGTTGCGGGTTGGCACGTTCACATCGCCGCATCTCGAACGCATCGAGGAGCGTTTCGGGATGGACAATGATCCCGCTGCGGCGGATGATTTTGTGCAAGCTGTCGCCGATGTTGCCGTGTTTGCCGATCTCTACAAGGCACGAACCGGTGACAGTTTGACCTATTTCGAGGTAACTACCGTCCTGGCGTACGCGTTCTTTGCCGCCCAGGCAGTCGATGTCGCCGTCGTTGAAGTCGGCATGGGCGGCCGACTCGACGCCACGAACGTCGCTGACGCCGACGTAGCCGTCATCACCGGAATCTCCCTCGAACACACGGACGTTCTCGGCGAGACGTTTGGCGAGATTGCTTCGGAGAAGGTGGGCATTACCCGTCCCGGCGCCGTCCTGATCGAAGGACCGCTGCCTGCTGAAGCACGGGCGGTGGTCGTGGCGCACTGTTCTGATAAGGACGTTCGGCGCGTCACGTTCGGGATTGATCTGAATATTGGCGAGTTTGCACCGGCGGTTGGTGGCTGGTTGGTCACGATCGAAGGCGCCTTTGCCAGCTACCCCGACCTATTCCTACCGGTGCACGGCGAGCATCAATTGACGAACCTGACGGTCGCCATCGGCGCTGTGGAGGCCTTCTTCGAGCGGGCACTGGTGATTGACGCCGTCGAGGAAGGCCTGGCGGGCCTGACCGTTCCCGGTCGTCTTGAAACGGTATCTGTCGAACCGTTGATCGTGATCGATGGGGCCCATAACCCGGAGGGCATGGAAGCGGCGGCGGCGGCGCTCGACGCGTTCGGGCCGCGGGACTGGGTGGTCATATTCGGGGCCATGGGAGACAAAGATGTCGCCTCGATGGTGGTACCGCTCGGGTCGTTTGCCAGCCATGTAATCACCACTGCGGTTGACCACGAGCGGGCGGCGGATCCGGTTGTTCTGGCCGACCTGGTCCGGGCGGCTATTGACTGTCCGGTGGACTCGACGTCGTCGACGGCCGAGGCACTCGACCTCGCCCGGCAACAAACCGGGGAGTACGGAGCGATCCTGGTGTTGGGCTCGCTCTATCTCGCCGGTGAGATTCGCTCCAGGCTCGGTTGAATTCTCACTCAGGGTGGCGGCGTTCACGCTCCATTGGGCAATTCAGGTCGCGGTCCGTATGATCTTCGCAAACATCGATCACAGCAGGACATAGCTCATGGCAGTAGAAAACACATTCATCATGGTCAAGCCTGACGGCGTCGCTCGTCGATTGGTCGGCGAAGTGGTAGGTCGCCTTGAGCAAAAAGGGCTCACTCTTGAGAAGATGCGTATGTTGACGATTCCTGCGGAGATGGCCGAACGCCACTATGCGGAGCACGTTGAACGGCCCTTTTTTGGCGAACTCATAGCCTTCATCACGAGCGGCCCGGTCGTCGCGATGGAATGGAGCGGCGAAAACGCCATCGCTCTTTGCCGTACGCTGATGGGTGCCACCAATCCGATGGACGCCGACCCTGGTTCTATCCGGGGAGACCTGGCAACGGTGGTTACCGAGAATATCGTCCACGGATCCGACAGTCCGGAGTCGGCAGCCCGTGAGCTGGCACTGTTCTTTACTGCTTAGAAGCCGTGTGCCGACTAAGCTCCGAACAACCGGTTTAAGGGGCCATTGTGGCTGATTCCCTCTTTGCCTTTGCGGGCCAAGACATGGCAATCGATCTCGGTACTGCCAACACCCTCGTCTATGTGCGCGGGCAAGGAATCGTTTTGAACGAACCGTCGGTAGTGGCGATCAACACCCAGACGCAACGCGCCCTTGCCGTTGGGATGGAAGCCAAACGTATGATCGGACGTACCCCCTCACATATTCGGGCAGTGCGCCCTCTTCGTGATGGCGTGATTGCCGATTTCGATATCACCGAAAAGATGCTTCGGTACTTCATCCAGAAGGTTCATCGCCGTAAATGGGCCCGCCCCCGGATTGTGATTTGTGTCCCCTCGGGCATCACCCCGGTCGAACGACGGGCGGTGGAAGAGGCTGCGTACCATGCCGGTGCTCGCCGGGCCTACACGATTGAAGAACCGATGGCTGCTGCGATTGGTTCGGGCCTGCCGATTCACGAGCCGGCAGGATCGATGGTGGTTGATATCGGCGGCGGAACCACCGAAGTAGCTGTGATATCCCTTGGTGGAATCGTCGTTTCTCGTTCGATCAGGGTGGGGGGTGACGAGCTCGATGAAGCCGTCATTGATTGGGTAAAGAAGGAATACAACCTGCTACTTGGTGAGCGGACCGCCGAGCAGCTCAAAATGGCCATCGGATCCGCCTATCCATACGCCGACGAACCGTCGGCAGAAGTACGTGGCCGGGACCTCGTGACCGGGCTGCCCAAAACCGTTGTTCTTTCAAGTCCTGAGATCCGCGAGGCCATCGAAGAACCTGTTGCTGCGTTTGTCGATGCGGTCAAGTACACTCTCGACAAGACTCCTCCAGAACTTGCATCTGACATTATTGAGCGAGGCATCGTGCTCACCGGGGGAGGGGCATTGCTCCGTGGCCTTGATGAGCGTCTCGCCTATGAGACCGGGATGGCTATGGTCACGGCCGATCGCCCGCTGCAATCCGTCGTGTTGGGATCGGGCAAGTGTTTGGAAGAGTTCGACGTACTTCAGGGAGTATTGGCGAGTTCCAGTCGGGCCTGATGGTGATTGCCGCAAATGGATAGGGGCCACCGCAGCAACCCAACAATGCTGCTTACCATTCTGCTGGTTGCGTCCTTTCTTCTCATGACATTTGATGTCCGCAGTCAGAACTCTGGTTTGACGGCAACCCTCCGCACCGGAGCTCAATCGCTGACGGCCCCTCTTCAGGATGCGTCTCGTGCGGTGGTCGACCCGATTGTCGACTTCGTTGATGGACTGGCCAATCTCGGCTCGCTTCGCGAAGAGAACCGGCGACTCCGTGAGGAACTCAATCAAGCTCGTCTGGCGGCGGCTGAGGCCGACTCGTTGACAGAGCGGGTGGAGCTGCTCGAACGGCTCATGAACCTACCGGCAGGCGACTTCCCACAGATCGTTGCGGAGGTGCGAGGGGGAACCGGTCCGCTAGATCTGGGGCTGACGATCAATCAAGGTCTTGAGCAGGGTGTCGTGGTCGGGAATCCGGTGGTGGATGAGAATCAGGTATTGATCGGGGTAGTCACAGAAGCGCTTCCAAATTCGGCGATTATTCGTCTCATCACCGATCCTCTTTCGGGGATTCAGGTCCTGACGCAGGCCGGTGAGCTGGGCGTGGTCGAAGGTTTGGGAACAGCTGACAAGCTACGGCTGACGATTTTCGATACCCCTTTTGACATTGGCTCAGGCGAGGTGTTGCGGACGAGCGGGACCGAGGCGGGAATCCCGGCTGGTTTGGTCGTTGGTCAACTCACGAACGATGCCAGGACGAACGGGGGAGGGATCGAGACGGACGACGTTGCCCCGCTGGCCGATGGTCGAACCCTGAGCGTTGTGATCGTGGTGCAATATGGTGGTGCACCCATCGTGACAGGTACGGACAACACCACGACCACCACCACGCTTCCGCCCGATGGTGGGGACACTCCGTGAACGCCAGATCGATTGTCTGGGGTCTCGCTTTGGTGGCCCTGGCCGTGATCGTCCAGACGACCCTGTTCAGTCGCCTCGACGATCTTGGCGTGGTGGCCGATATCGTCATGGTCGTCGTTCTCGTCTCGGCCAGATGGCTCGATCCGGAACCTGCACTGCTACTCGGGTTCACCGGCGGCGTACTCTACGACCTCAACGGCACGACTCCCATTGGACTCAGGGCCATGGTTTTCACCATCCTGGCGTACGGAGCCGTACGGCTGGCCACCAGTTCGGAGGGCTCTCACTTGTCGGCCGCCATCGCGGTGGTCGTCCTCTCGTTTGCCGGTGTCGTGTTGTTCACCATGGTGGGTACTCTGTTCGGACAGGGAAGCCTGAGAGGTATCAGCGTGGTACAGACGTTCGTGCTCTTTCCGCTTTTCAACGGGGTGCTGTCGATAGCCGTCGGTCCGTTGATCAAAAGGGTGATGGTCAAGGAGAAAGTGCTCCTATGAGGTTGGAGATCCGGGTCGCCGCCCTCGCAACGGTGTTCGCACTTATGTTCGGTGCCCTGGTCACCCGGTTGTGGGTCGTGCAGATTGCCGAAGGCCCTGAACACGTCCAGAAGTCCCAGTCGCTCGAATGGTCCGAGTCACAGAGCACCGCGGCCCGGGGTGACATCGTTGACGCCAATGGAGAGGTCCTGGCCACCTCTGTTCAAGTGCCGGGGGTGGTGGTAACCCGCTCGCAAATTCCATCGGACATCGAGCCAAGCGTCATCCAGGAACTGGCCGGAGTCCTGGCCAGGGACCCGGCCGAGATCGCCGAGTTGTTCGCGTTGGCCGGTTCGGGCTCCACGTTCACCGTTGATGGCGTGACGCCCGAAGTCGCCTATTTCATAATGACCAACAAAAGTCGCTTTCCCGGTGTCTCCATTCGCAACGTCCCCCAACGGGTATATCCACAGGGAGCGTTCATGGCCCATGTGGTTGGCCATATCGGACGGGTTTCCAAAGAGGACCTGGGGGCCAATAGTGAGCTGGATCCGAATGGGACCGTAGGCAAGCTTGGCGTAGAGGGAAGCTACGACAAATACCTCCAGGGTGCACCAGGCGCCGAGTTCTACCAGGTGCTTCCCGACGGGACCCCATATGGCGAACGAAGGACGGTACCGGCCAAACAGGGCGGCACGGTCCAGATGACCCTTGACGCGGGTTTACAGATGACCGTCGAAAACGCGCTGGCGGCTGGCATTGAATGGGCCAAGACCCTGAAGGACACCGACCCGCAACGTGGGGCGGTCGTCGTTCTCAACGCAAAAACCGGAGAGATCAAGGCCATGGCTTCTTTTCCGACTTTTGACCCGGCACAGTTCGTTATTGGCTTGACCCAGACAGAATATGAAACCCTCCGGGACTCGCAGGCGTTCAACAACCTCGCCATTCAGGGTTTGTATCCACCCGGTTCGACCATGAAGGCGTTCGTGTATGCGACGGCCATTGAGGAAGGCATATACCCGGATTCGGCCAGCAGGCAGACACCGGACGGATCGATTGAGTGCACAGGCGTGCTGACAGCCAACGGGCTTGACGACGGATCCCAGAAACGATTCACCGACCCTGGACACGGGACCGTGGACTTGCACACTGCGCTCGGCGAGTCGTGCAACATCTACTTCTGGGAAGTGGCTTTGGCCATTTGGGGGAAGTATCAGGGGACGGACAAAGAGAACATCTTGCAGCGGTATGCCCGGAGCGTCGGCCTCGGTTCGCTGACCGGGATCGACCTTTGGGGCGAACGGGCCGGTCGGGTGCCGGACCGCGAACTCTTCGAACAGTGGCTTGTCGAATCACCCGGCTTGATTTCGGAGACTCGCAAGAATGGGAACCTATGGGTCGGCGGCGACCTCATGAACGTGGCGATCGGTCAGGGCGAAACCCTGGCGACGCCGCTCCAAATGGCGGTCGGATATGCGGCGCTCGTCAATGGCGGTACCGTTTGGGAACCGACGGTGGTCGATCAAATCATTGGCAGTGATGGGACCATCACAGACCTCCAGAGCGGTATCCGTAACCAGATCGAATGGTCAGAGGAGTTCGAGAACCTCATCCGGGAGGACTTGACCCGGACCATCGGCCCTGAGTCGGGCACCGCGTTCAGTGCGTTCCGTTCGATGGAGAACCGATTTCTCGTTGGCGGAAAGACCGGTACGGCCCAGCGGGCCGGGCATCCGAATACGGCGTGGTTTGTCGGCATGGCTCCTATTGCCGACCCCGAGTGGGTGATCGCTGTGGTGCTTGAAGACGGTGGTGGTGGCGGTACGTCAGCCGCCCCGGTGGCCAGGCAAATCTTCCAGTACCTGTTCGGCGAGACCGTCGACCCGATCGGAGCAGGGTTCTAATGGCCCTGTTCATGGAATCGAAAACTTCTTCCGAACAGGAGGGGGCCAAGTCAACGCCCATCGATATTCTGCTCCTGCTGTCGATGATCTTGCTCATTTCATTCGGTATCTTGATGGTGTATTCGGCCAGTCGGGATCTTGATGGCTCTCGTTTGATGGAACGCCAGGTCGTCTTTGCCGGTATCGGCCTTGGCCTGTTTCTCCTGTTGTCCTGGATGGACTACCGGGAGTTCCGCCTGTTCTCTCCGGTGGTATATGCGGTAACGATCTTCATGCTTACGATCGTGTTCGCCCAGGCGAAGGTCGCCGGTACCAACCGATGGTTGTCACTTCCTGGCGGGTTCAACCTTCAGCCATCGGAGTTTGCCAAACTGTCCGTCATCCTGCTGCTGGCCGCCGTGCTTGCCGGCACGTTCGACGACGAAGACTTGACGTGGCGCCGGCTTGGGGCGGCCCTGTTGATGCTGGCGCTTCCCGGAGCCCTCATCGTCCTCCAGCCAGACCTTGGCACGGCTCTGGCCTTCGGATTTGTCACGATCGTTGTCCTATTCGCGGCCGGGGCGACTATCTGGCAGCTGTCCGGCCTCTTTTCGCTCGCCGGACTTGGCGTCTGGATCATCTTCAAATACGAGTTGCTGTTGGATTATCAACTTGCCAGGCTCACGAGCTTTCTCGATCCAGCTGCCGACAAGCTCGGGTCCGGGTATAACGTTCTCAACTCCCTCACGACGATCGGATCAGGTCAACTCTTCGGTCGCGGACTCTTCAACGGAGCGCTCACCGAACGATCGTTTGTGCCTGAGCAGGAAACCGACTTCATCTTCACCGCGGTTGGTGAGCAATTGGGCTTCATCGGGGGAGCCCTCGTTCTCTTTGCCTATGCGCTGATAATCCTGCGTTTGCTCCGTATTGCGACCGCAGCATCTGATCGATTTGGCTCTCTGATTGCCGTCGGAGTCGCCGGGCTGTTCGTTTTTCATGTCATTGTCAATGTCGGCATGACCCTGGCCGTGATGCCCGTCACCGGGCTCCCGCTACCGTTTATGAGCGCCGGGGGTTCGTCCATGCTGGCTATGTGCATGGCCCTCGGTGTGGCACACTCGGTGTGGCGGCACCGGGATCTGAAACCGGCGCGAAGCAAGTCTTAAGGAGATCGGGTGGAACGGAGAGGCGAACGAGGGTGGGTGGAGGTCGTATGCGGTCCCATGTTCTCTGGCAAAAGCGAAGAGTTGATCCGGAGGGTGACCCGCTCCATGATCGCCCGAATTCCCGTTCAGACGTTCAAGCCGGGTCTTGACACTCGCTATTCGCTGAGTCAGGTCACCTCCCACTCGAGCCTGCGGGTCGATGCTCAACCAGTTGACTCATCGGCTGCCCTGTTGCGGGCGGTAAACAAAGAGACCATCGTCATCGGCGTCGATGAAGGCCAATTTTTTGACGAGGGTCTCGTGGCGGTGTGCGAAGCCCTGGCGGTGGCCGGCAAACAGGTCATTGTGGCGGGCCTTGACCTCGATTACCTCGGGCGCCCGTTTGATCCGATTCCCCGGCTGGCCGCCCGATCCGAGTACGTTACGAAGATGCTGGCGGTGTGCCATCGGTGTGGGGCGCCGGCGGCGTTTACCCAGAGAATCGTCGACAGCGATGAACTGGTGGTCCTGGGCGCAACCGATTCGTACGAAGCTCGATGCCGACTCTGTTATGACCCCGCGGAACCGGAACAGACCCGCCTGGAAATGTAAGAGCCGAACCGTCCGG
>JAENVV010000053.1 GCA_016650365.1 Acidimicrobiia bacterium | reverse complement strand
GGTGTATGCGAAGGCGTTGTCAGTCATGACCCGATCGATCCGGAATCCGAGCGAAGCGAACCATTGGGACGCTCTGAGCATGAACCCGGCACAAGCAGCGGCGTTCTCCGAGTCGAGAATCTCGGTGTAGGCGACCCGCGAGTGATCATCGATCATTGAATGGGCAAACTCGTAACCGACTCGTTGTTTGGTGCCCCGGTTTTCCATACCGTGGA
The DNA here is from genome assembly GCA_016650365.1 of Acidimicrobiia bacterium. Classification (NCBI taxonomy): domain Bacteria; kingdom Bacillati; phylum Actinomycetota; class Acidimicrobiia; species Acidimicrobiia bacterium. Next base: position 787 of record JAENVV010000053.1, on the reverse strand, counting down.
CCCGCCATCCGCCACCGTCAGGGACTTTGCCAAGTTTCTTGACGTCAACGTGCACCAGCTCGCCCGGACAGTCTTTCACATATCGGATAGCTACCCCCGAGGAACGGTCCAACGTTGAGAGCCTCGACAACCCCCGACGAGCCAGCACCGCATAGATCGTTGAACGGGGTATGCCAAGCCGGCCCGCCATCAGATGGGGTCCGTCACGTTCACTGATACGATCATCGACGATTCGCTGCTCGGTTACCGCATCAAGACGGGTGGGACACGAATGGGGTCGAGACGATCGATCCTCAAGCCCGCCATCACCCTCAGACCGGAACCGGACAAGCCACCGATAGGCAGTTTGGCGAGACACCCCCACCGCCGCGGCAGCTGATGCCACCGGCCATCCCAACGTTTCGATCCGATCAACCAACAATCGCCGCCCGAACGGTGTCAACTTCGCATTACGGTATCCCATGAGAGCCTCTCCTCGGTCTGGAGCATTTATCACCCCATACCGAACCGGGAGGCTCTCACCTTGTCAAATGTCAACAACGTCCCTGGGAAGGACACCTAGGCCGATTCTGGCGGGGATGGGCCGACCCACTGTCCTTCGGGTCATTGCGCTCGGTGTTGTGATGTACGCCTTGACTCAGGGCGCCCAGTTCGTTGCCATTGATAATCAACCTGCTGCAACGACGAGTCTCGTGTTGTCGCTCACGCCTCTTCTGGTTGCTGGGTTCGCTGCGATCTCGCTTGGTGAAATCCCGGCGGGCCGCCAGGTCGTTGGTGCTGTTCTCGT
>JAENVV010000052.1 GCA_016650365.1 Acidimicrobiia bacterium | reverse complement strand
GGCAAATACGGCAGCCATGGCATCGTGATCCATCCCCAGACCGACGCTCAGAAGGTGGTAAGCCTCGGCAATGACCTGCATATCGCCATACTCGATGCCGTTGTGGACCATTTTGACGTAGTGACCGGCGCCGTCTGACCCCACCCAATCGCAGGTCGGGGTTCCATCGCTGACTTTGGCAGCCACCGACTGGAATAGTTCCTTGATGTGTGGCCAAGCTGCCGCAGAGCCTCCCGGCATCATCGAGGGACCGGTCCTGGCACCCTCTTCGCCCCCCGAGACCCCCATCCCTACGTAGAGCAGGCCGGCAGCTTCGACCTCGGCGGTGCGGCGGATGGTGTCCTGGAAGTTCGAGTTACCGCCGTCGATGATGATGTCACCCGGTTCCAAAAGGGGGATCAACGTTTGGATCAGTTCGTCAACGGGGTCGCCGGCTTTGATCATCAACATAACGCGCCGTGGCTTCGTGAGATGGCCGACCAGGTCTGCGGTGGTGTGAGCCCCGATGATGGCCGTGCCTGCCGCCGGGCCGGCCAGGAACTCGTCGATCTTCGAAGTTGTTCGGTTGGACACCACGACGGTGTAACCGCTGTCGTTCATGTTGAGAACGAGATTCTGCCCCATCACGGCGAGGCCGATCAGGCCGATGTCAGCAGTTGGTTCCACAGTGCTCCTTGGTGAATTCCTTGTCATAGCGTACCCGTCTATTCTCTGTTCTCTATGAACGCGCTCGGCATCGACATCGGCGGATCAGGCATCAAGGGGGCCCCGGTGAATACCTCCATCGGTGCGCTGCTGGCGGATCGGCGCCGGATCGACACTCCCCAACCCTCCACCCCCGATGCGGTTGTTGCCACGGCCGCCGCCATTGTCCGGTTCTTCTCGTGGGAAGGTCCGGTCGGGGTGGCCGTCCCGTCGGTCGTTCAAGGTGGCATTGCGAAAACTGCGGCGAACGTGGACCCCCAATGGATCGGGGCACCCGGCGAAGAGTTGCTCTCGGCTGCCATCGGCCGGCCGGTGGCGCTTTTGAATGACGCCGATGCGGCCGGGCTGGCCGAGGTCCGGTTCGGGGCGGGGCGCGGTCAGGCGGGGGTGGTCCTGATGGTGACGTTTGGAACCGGGATCGGGTCGGGGCTGTTCGTGGACGGCAAACTGGTACCGAACACGGAACTAGGCCATCTTGAAATGCACGGGATGGATGCCGAGCACTACGCCGCCGGCCGCATTCAAGAAGAGGACGGCATGTCGTACGAGGATTGGGGCGACCGGGTGAACGAGTACCTCAATTACGTTCACAGATTGTTCTGGCCGGATCTCATCATTGCCGGAGGCGGCATTTCCAAGGAATGGGACGCATGGTCCGGGCGTCTCTCCGTTCCAACCCGGGTGGTGCCTGCCGAGCTGCGTAATGATGCCGGGATCGTGGGTGCCGCCGTGGCAGCCATCTCGGGATAGTTCAGAACGGCTCGCCGCCAATCCGTTAGACAGCGAATTCTCGAAATCGGTTCATCCTGGTCGTGTGTATTCGGGCTCGCACGACGGTCCCTTCCTCGCCGTGGTCGGTACTCAGGACAGTGCCGTCCCGGTAGATGGCGGCCACGACGTCGGCCCGGTCATAGGGGATCGACAGCTTGACATCTTCATACTGATCGGCCAGGCGTTTGGCGATCGTGTGGCCGAGATCCCCGACGCCTTCGCCGGTGAGGGCCGAAACAAAGGCTGCGTCAGGAAAGACCCGGTGGAGGCGTCCGATCGCCACGGGGTCGGCAAGGTCGATCTTGTTGAATACCAGCTGTTCCTCGATTTCGGCGGCACCGATCTCGACAAGTACCTCACGAACCGCGGCGATCTGCGATTCGGCTCCCGGATCGGAACCATCAACGATGTGCAGCATCATCGTGGCGTCGTTGATCTCCTCGAGCGTTGATCGGAAAGCCTCCACCAGCATGTGGGGGAGCCGACGCACAAACCCCACAGTATCGGAGAGAAGGATGTCGTCGCCGGACGGTAGGTGAGCTTTGCGGACGGTCGAACCGAGAGTCGAGAAGAGGCGATCTTCGGTGAGTACTCCGGCGTCGGTTATCTGGTTGAGCAAGGTCGATTTGCCGGCATTCGTGTATCCCACCAGAGCTACCAGGGGGATGTTCGAGGATCGGCGGGCCTTGCGCTGGGTGTTGCGCGAACTGCTGAGACCTTTGATCTCGTTTTCCAATCTGGCAACCCGGGAGTAAATACGCCGCCGATCGGTCTCAAGGCGTGTTTCACCAGGACCGCGCGAGCCGATCCCACCGAGTCCGAATCCCTGGCGGCTCAATTCGGTGCCCTTGCCGCGCAGCCTCGGCAGGTGATACCGCAACAAGGCGAGCTCGACCTGGAGCATGCCTTCTTTCGACGTGGCGTGCTGGGCGAAGATGTCGAGGATCACGGCGACGCGGTCGACGACATCACATTGAAATATCTTCGAGAGGTTGCGTTGCTGAACCGGAGTCAGGTCGTTGTCGAACACAACAACGTCGATGTCGAGTGCTTTCGTGACAGCTGCCAGCTCTTCGGCCTGACCTTTCCCGATGAATCGGGCCGGGTCGGGTCGATCGCGCTTGAGCAGCTCGGCGTCCACCGGGTCGGACCCGGCAGTCTGGGTGAGTAGTGATAATTCCTCAAGCGAGCGTTTGGCGTCGTCGAGCGAGTCGCCATACAGCAGCACACCAACCAGAAACGCCTTCTGGACCTCGACTTCGAGATCGGTGACGGTGGCCGTGAGTCGCCGGCGCTGCCTACCTTCGTATGTCATGAGCATTCCAAGTAGATGGGGACGCGACGGTACCCGGCTCGGGGGAGTCGTGCCGGCGAATATCGCTAGAGATAGTTGCCCGTGTCGTCGTTGGAATTGCCATCCGTGGTCGCCTGTTCGGCGATGATCTGAGATTCGCGGACGGCCACAACCAGTTCTCCCGACTCCGGAAGAAGGAACCGCCAGGCGCCGGTCGGCACAGCCCAAAACTGGTGACCGGACATGATGTCCATGAGTGCCAGAGCATCATTGTTGTTCTCGGATGTGATGGGGACGAGCAACCCGGAACGGGTCGACTCTTCCTTGGCCCGACCTACTCTCCAGCCGGACATGACTGTGAACTTGCTCATGAACTTTCTTTGTTCGGTTCTCGATTGGCGGAGGCGGACGGGAATCGAACCCGCCGGGGACCTTTCGATCCCCCATCGGTTTTGAAGACCGTGGGACCCACCAGGCGTCCAGTCGCCTCCAGGCGGCAGGCTAGTACCAAACCTGTGCACTGCGTTCGGGTGACGCTACCGTTGCGGTTACGTCAGTCGTTTCAAGGGACTCAATGACCGCATCGTTTGGACAACTCGTCAAAGAGCATCGCATCGAGATGGGCCTGACCCAGCAACAGTTGGCTGACCTGGTCGGTCGGAGCCCGTCGACGATCCGATCCTGGGAACGTGATCGGGCTACGCCCAACGATCGTGCCGTTCTTGAATCGGTGGCATCCGCGCTCGGCATAGACGGCTCGTTGCTGGCCGGGTTGGCGGGAGTGGCGCCTCTGGAGACACCTGACATGGCCGATGAACTGGACGGGCCGGATGACCTGGCGGCCGCCGGTCTGACCGATGGCCCATCTCCGGAAGAGTTGCCTCCGGTTGTGGAACCCACCTGGAGACCGTCTTTTCCAATGCCGCTGGTCGAGGATCCCGATCGCCTTGATGCTGATCTTGCGTCGTTCAAGACCCCGGGACCGGCGAAAGCGGCTGAACCGAGGTCCTACCTGCTTGAAAACGATCGGCGTCCGGAAACTCTCCGGGTTGGACCGGAAAAGCCAATCCAAAGCGAACTTCGCGAGAGCTGGCAGTTCGAGAGGGAGCAACCGGTCGATGATGAGCCGGATCCCGAGGCTCCACCTCTCCAGACGGAGTCAGAGCTCGAATTTGAGTTAGATGCCGATATGCCAGATGGCCAAACGCACTTGATCGGTGTCGATGCCGAAGTCGAGCTACCGGGCCTGGACGATGAACCAGACGATGGTCCGATCGATGAGGCGGACGATGTACCGGACGATGAGGCAGGGGAACCAACCCAGATTCTGATGTCGACGCCGGCCGAGGAAGAACGTTTGCTGGGCGTGGCCACGGCTACCGACGTCGAGTTCGTCGCAGAACCGCGTCCCCGGCCTGTTATTGAGCCCGAATCGCTTGAACCCGAGCCAACCGAACTCATCGATCGGACGGCTGTCGTCGAATCGCCCGGCGTTGTAAAGACCGTTCCTGCAATGCAGCCGACGACACCGGTTCCGGCCGTTGGGCGTCCGGCGCCTCTTGCCCAACCACGGACCCAGACCCTGGAACAAGCAAGACCGATTGGCCCGGATTCGTACCTGGAAGATCCGAAGGAGATCCGGGGATACCGCATTCGGGCAGCTCTCACCACCGCGACGCTCATTGCCCTGCTTTTGACCGCCCGATGGGCCTGGGCCGGGTTCCGGGAACAGCTGACCGGGATCCTGGATACCCTGACGACCGGGTTCTAGCGGTGTTTTGACCGGCTCCGGTCGGGGTCGGCATTAGTAGCCAAGAGGCCCCCGCAGCTGCGAGAGCCTCTGTGCTTCCTCCCGATTTTCCCCAGACTTACCGTTCCCACACCCTCCCTGGAAGGCGCCGGTTCGGAAACCGTGGCTGCATTTCTTTTGCCGTTATATCGTGGCGCACTTAACGACGACTTAACGGCCCATTCAGAGAGGCCGATTCAGATTGATTGCACGAGCAGCATGGCTCCGGCGATTCCAGACACCACGATGATGCTGGTCCGAAGACGGGGTCCCGATACCCGGTTGCGGATTCGTGACGAAGCGGTGAAGCCAGCGAGCAATGGCAGAAGAAGATAGGCAGCGATCTGCAGGTCGAGCATCGTTGTCCGGCCGGTCACGGTGAGGGCGATGATGCTGAGGCTTTGACCGACCGTGAAGATGGTCGACAGCGTGGCCCGGGTGACGGGACCTTCCGTCCCGGAAAACAAAAGTGCCAGTGGAGGTCCTCCGATACCCGAAACCACCCCGCTTGTGCCGCTGACCACCCCGACTACCAACTCGGTTGATCGGGAGCGATGGATGGACCATCCCGCGCCCAGCAGGATTGCGGCGGCAACGACGACTGCGCCAATCACAATGCTCCCGGTTCTTTCGGTCATCAGACCGAGCAGCCAGGCGCCCAGGAAGGCTCCTGTGGCCCGGCCGGCCAGGACCCAGCGCACGCCGCGAAAGTCGATCGACGGGCGCTCACGAATGGCCATGGAGATTGCAAGAGCGATGCCGAGCATGATCTGCGGGATCGGCGTGAGGACCGGATCGAGGAGCGTCAGCAGTGGCACGCTCAGCGCCGAAAGGCCGAATCCGATGGTCCCCTGGACGGCCGCCGCCAGAAACATGATGGCGGCCGCGATCAGCATGAGGGATAGGTCGGGCATCTCCGCTCTCGGTAGGCAGGCGGCAGTTTGGCACGAACAAGAAAATCCTTCTCATTGGCGAGTGTTTTGTGGTTGACTGTGCGTACCAGAGAAAGGAGGTGGTCCTAGTTGGGTAATTCTTATTGGACTCTGGAGGTGGCCGAGCGTTAGCGCGACGGCCAAGTCGCGACTGCGACTTCCACTCGGACCACCGAGGTTCTCGGTTCGCATGATGGTCCACATGCGACCCTCAACATGAGGGAAGAACCGTTTACTTTGAAGATGTGCGGAAGCCCGAATGGGCTTCCGCACATCCAGTTAACGACGAGGTGTTCAATCTGGCCGGCGGAAGGGGCCGGCGCGGGTTGAAAATTGCTCTGTCGGCATCACTAGAGTTCCTTGTCTGATGCAAGCACCGGTAGGCGATATCACCCTCGAATATGACACGTTCGGCTCTCCTGATGATCCGACCATTCTGCTCGTGATGGGATTGTCCACGCAGATGATCGCCTGGCAGCCGGGGTTCTGTCAGATGTTCGTCGATCGTGGTTTTCACGTCGTCCGGTTCGATAACCGCGACATAGGGTTGAGCACGAAACACCATGGCGTGGCCTCGGGGATTATCGGGCTGCCATCGGCGTTGAAACTCCGGCTGTCCGGCAAAGCGCCCTATCACTTGTCCGATCTTGCCAACGATGCAGTTGGACTGCTTGATCATCTTGGAGTCGCCAAAGCGCACGTGGTAGGAGCCTCGATGGGCGGCATGATCGTCCAGCAGATGGCGATCAGCCGGCCCGATCGTTTGCTCTCGATGACCTCGATCATGTCGACGACCGGATCGCCGTTTGTGGGGCATGCCAAGCTTGAGGCGATCCGGATGATGTTCCGACCGGAGTCAACCGATCGCCAGGCGGCGGTAGAGGCAACTGTCGAAGTGCGGAGGATCACCAGTCCTCACTATTTCAACCCGGTCGAAGCCCGCAAATGGGCTGAGCTGTCGTTTGATCGTTCGCATTATCCGGAGGGAGGCGGCCGGCAACTCGCCGCCATCTTCGCCTCGGGGAACCGGACCAGGGCGCTCCACTCGGTGAGGGTTCCGACCCTGGTAATCCATGGGGAGGCAGACCCCCTTGTCAACATCTCAGGCGGTCGGGCCACCGCCAGAGCGATCCCGGGAGCGATGTTCAAATCGTATGCGACGATGGGCCATGACCTTCCCGAGCCACTCTGGCCGGAGCTTGTCAACGACATCGTGACCCACGCCGAACGCGCAGTTCGACCCAGTTCGCCGACCGCCTCCTAGAACGCCCCGAACCCTGGGTTCAACCCAGGGTTCCAGCACCCGGAAATGGGCGCGGGGACCCCAGGTTGGAGCTGAGGAAGTTACGGACCGGCGATATCGGCGACGATCGCATCGAGAGCACCGATGATGGAGTCCGGGGCAAGCGACACCTGAAGACCGCGCCTTCCAGCTGATACGTAGACGACATCCAAGTCTGTGATCGTGGCATCGATCACCGTCACGAGTCGTCTCTTCTGGCCAAAGGGTGAAATACCTCCGACCACATATCCGGTGGCCCGCTCCGCGTCTGCGGGATCGGCCATGGCGGCCTTTTTGCCTCGGACCGCCTTGGCGAGGGCCTTTAAGTTGAGGGTGCCCGAAACCGGGACGATTCCGACAGTTAGCTTGCCATCGACAGAAGCCACCAGGGTTTTGAAGACGGTATCCGGGCTGACGCCGATCTCGTTGGCCACTGCTTCGCCGTAACTTCGGCCCAGGTCGTCGCCGACGTGGACCTCGTACTGATGAAGCTGGTAGGCCACTCCAAGCCGGTCGAGTTCCGTTGTGGCGGGGGTCGATGACATACCGACATTGTCGCGCACCGACTGGCTCGTTGTTGCCTCCGGCGAGGCGGGGATCCCTCCCGATCGTACTTGGGGCTGGAGCGCCCGAAAACGGGCGTACGAACCCAGGGTTCAACCCGGGGTTCGCAGGTTCGGGTGGGGAATGCTTTTGTGGTGGCTACGGTTGGCAATCGTATGAGTGAAACCGGCGAGCTGATTTATGTGGTTGACCCGATGTGTTCTTGGTGTTGGGGTTTCGCCCCCGCCTTCCGAGCCGTCATTGATCATCACCCCGAACTTGTCGTAAACGTTGTGGCCGGTGGGCTTCGGCCAGGGGAGGCGGCCGAGCCGCTCAACGATGGAATGCGTCAGATGCTTGCTCACCATTGGCAGCAGGTCGAGGAGGCCACCGGTCAAGCGTTTGACCCGGCCGGTCTCGAACGAGACGATTGGGTCTACGACACCGAACTCGCCGATATCGCATTGGTCACGATGCGGAACCTCAAACCCGACCGAATCGTCGAGTGGGCGCACCACCTCCATGAAGCGTTCTACGCCAAGGCGATCGACCTGACTGACCCGACCGTTTACCCAGCGCTCGTGGCCGGGTTTGATGTCGATCCCGACGTCTTCATGGCCGCGCTCCTCTCGCCGGAGATGAAGACGGCGACTTGGGGCGACTTCAGTCTTGCCAGGCAACTGGGAGCATCAGGATTCCCGACCGTGCTGGGCGTTCGTGACGGTAAGGCGATGACGTTGACCCGCGGGTACACCAACGCAGAAACCTTCGACCAAATCATCCATCGTTGGATCGAACTGACCGTGCCCGACGTCGAACCCGGTGCCGTTTGTTCGCTCGACGGAGTCTGCTGAACCGGACTACGGGATCAGCAGCGTTTTGCCCGTCGTTGCCCTGGCATGCAAGGCGCGGTGGGCATCGGCGGCCTGTTCGAGGGGCCAGGTTTGGCCAATCCGAACCTGCAGGTCGCCTGAGTTGATCCAACCGAAAATATCATTCGCTCTGCTGAGCAACTCTTCGCGTTTGGCGATGTAACTGAACAATGTCGGGCGGGTGGCGAAGAGCGAACCGTTCTGAGCCAGCACCTGCAGGTCCAGCGGTGGTACCGGACCCGACGCCGCCCCGAATAGGGCCATGAGACCACGTGGTCTGAGAAGGCGAAGCCCGTCGTCGAAGGTGGTCTTGCCAACTCCGTCGTACACAACGTCGAGCGGTCGAGGGCCGGCGATCTCTTCGATGGCGTCGGCGAAGTTGACCTCGTCGTAGCGGATCACATGATCTGCGCCGGCTGCCGATGCCAGTTGTGCCTTTTCGGCGGACGACACCGTGGTGAAGACCTCGGCACCAATGAGTTTGGCCATTTGGATGACGAGCAGTCCGACTCCGCCGGCTCCGGCGTGGATGAGGCAGCGGCTCTCTGGCTTGAGCGCGTACGTGTCCCTGACGAGATAGTGGGCCGTCATGCCCTGGAGCGGGATGGCGGCGGCTGTTTCCATCTCAATGCCGTCGGGAACCGGGACAAGCACTGAAGCGTCGGCGGCTACGGCATCGGCGTATGAGCCGAGGGCTCCGGTCCAGGCCACCCGGTCGCCCACCGAGAACCCGGTGACGTCGTCGGCCAACTCGACAATGGTGCCCGATCCTTCGAGGCCAGGGGTCATGGGGAAGTTCATCGGGTACAAGGCAATCCGATGGTACGTGTCGATGTAGTTCAGGCCGGCGGCGGCGATTTCCACAACGGCCTGGCCCGGCCCGGGAGTCGGATCATCAACGGTCGTGTACTCGAGTACTTCAGGCCCGCCCGGGGCGGAAATCACGATGGCTTTCATTACGTACCTTTCTGAACCGTCCACCCGCGGCGAATCAATTCTTCCGCCAGCGCTTCATCCATGTAACGCTCAAGTTCGGGTCCCCAAACTATCTGTTCTACTTCGCTCGTGTGGTCGAGCACCTCGATAACCCGATCCCGAAGCGTTCGGGCCCACGCCTTGCCTTTGGCAGTTGCGTGCAGCGATAGGGTCCCGTCGCCGTTGGCCCGGTAGACATGGGCTTCGATCTGGGGATGGTCGGCCCGGCCCTTTTCGCCGTAAATAAGCAATACGGCACCGAGCGGAACGTCCTGGATGCCCCCGGTCGCAACGAAGTCTCCCTCGAATGCCCAGCCCCCTTGCTTGGATGGATCGACAAAGTCGACGACCTTCGCCCAGTTCTTGCGGCGCTCGTCTCCAAGTAATGGCACTTCGACGCCGATCATTATTTGCGGTGTATCCATAGGTTCATCGTAGGCATGCAGTTATCGTGGTTCCAGATGGCTGTTCAACTGTTTGTGACTTGTCTGGTCAATTCCTTCTTTCCGGAAGTGGGTGAGGCTACCGTCGACCTCCTCGAGTCGGCCGGTGAAACTGTCGAATTTCCCGCTGATCAGACCTGTTGTGGCCAGCCGGCGTACAACGTCGGGTTGCGTGATGACGCCAGAAGGATGGCAGCTCACACGCTCGACATCCTCGACGCCACGGACGGTCCTATCGTTCTGCCGTCGGGGTCATGCACCGATATGATCGTGCATCACATCCCGGAACTTATGGCCGGCGATCCCCGCCGGGCGGCTCAGGCCGAACGGGTGGCAGGGCGAACCAGGGAGCTGTCGCAGTTCCTGGTCGACGACCTCGGCCTTGAGACCGTGGGTCCGGGCTGCGGGGACTGTTCGGTGGCCTATCACCCTTCGTGTCACGGGCTTCGCAATTTGAATCTGCGAACGCAGGCCGAGTCGCTGCTCGATCGCGCCGAGGGCGTACAACGAGTCGAACTCCCCGACGCAGAAAACTGCTGCGGGTTCGGTGGCTTGTTCTCAGTTGAGATGCCCGAGGTCTCGGTAGCCATGATGGAAACCAAGCTCAAGAATGTTGAGGCGAGCGGAGCGGCGGTCCTGGTTGGCGGCGATGTGAGCTGCCTCATGCACCTGGGAGGTGGACTGCATCGCAACGGCTCGGCCGTGACCGTCAAACACTTTGCCGAAATTCTGGCCGGTCGACTCGATAACGCCAATGACGATTGAACCGGTGACGTTCCTCGGGCGGGTCAAACGGGACCGGGAATCGGGCGTCGTCGTACCTGTCAGCGAAGCGGCCAGGCGCATGTCGGCCTATCGGGTGGCCGCCTCCGCCGACTTCCCGCTCATGGAAGAAATGCGGGATCGTGCCAGGGAGGTACGTCTGCACACGCTGGCCAATCTTGACCAGTATCTCGCTCAATTCGCATCACAGGTCGAAGCCAATGGTGGCCAGGTGCACTGGGCGGTCGATGGAGACGAAGCCAATGCCATCATCCGCCAGATCGCCGATGACAGCGATGTGCGAACCGTGGTCAAGTCCAAGTCCATGGTGACCGAGGAGATCGAACTGAATGAGTCCCTCGAAGCGGCCGGGTTGTCCATCGTGGAGACCGATCTCGGAGAGTTCATCGTCCAACTGAGCGGTGACAAGCCGTCACATATCATTGCTCCGGTCCTCCATAAGACCCGGTACGACATCGGGGAACTGTTCGCCGAGAAGCTCGATCGGGGATTCTCAACAGATCCCGCTGAGTTGACTCAAATGGCCAGGGAGCACCTGCGACGCGAGTTTCTAACTGCCGACATGGGAATTTCCGGCTGCAACATGGCAATTGCCGATACCGGTACCGTCGTTCTCGTGACGAATGAGGGGAACGGACGGCTCACCACGACCGCTCCAAGAATCCATGTGACGGTCATGGGCATGGAACGAATCGTTCCGACCTTCGGAGATGCTTCGGCAGTGCTTGAGGTTCTTGCGAGAGCGGGAACCGGTCAGCGTTTGTCCGTGTACACGAACTTCGTGTCCGGGCCGCGCCGGCATGGCGATCCAGATGGGCCCGATGCCTTTCATGTTGTCATTCTCGACAACGGGCGATCACGAACCCTCGGTGGCCAGGAGGCCGAGATTCTTGCCTGCATCCGATGTGGAGCCTGTCTCAACATCTGTCCCGTCTACCGGGAGGTTGGTGGGCATGCCTACGGATTCACGTATCCGGGTCCGATCGGTGCCGTGGTGACACCGGCTCTGAAAGGGCTGGACGAGTGGCACGAACTCCCGTACGCCTCGACGTTGTGCGGGGCATGTGTCGAGGCTTGCCCGGTCCGCATCGACATACCCAAGATGCTGCTCACGCTGCGATCCAGGGCTGCCACCGATGGGCATCTCCCAGGTTGGTTGACGTTCGCGATCGGACGATATGCCACTGCGGCCACTCACCCCCGACAGTTCCGGTTGCTTTTGAAGGCCGGGGGCGTTGTCGGGTCGATGATGGCCAAAGACGGCTGGATCACTAAGGCCCCGTCGTACGGGGCCAACTGGACCGGAGCGAGGGACCTACCCCAGCCGGCCAGGAAACCGTTCCATACTCGTTGGAAGGCCCGACATGGAGCGTAAAGAGTTCCTCGGGCGAGTCCGGCAGGCAATGTCGACGGCTGACCTGCCACCGAGATCGGAAGTGGCCCCTGGTGCCCTGCTCGGTGATCTGCGGATCGGAAATCTCCTTGATCGGTTTGTCGAGCGAGCCACGGACGTCAATTGCGCCGTCAAGGTCATCGACGCGACCGACGCCCTCGACCATGTCGTATCGATCATGGGCGAATATGGCGCTGATGAGTATCTCGGCTGGGCCGATAGTCAGTTGCCCGTCCCCGGGATTGGTGCCGGTCTCATCGCGAACGGGTTTTCGCCGAGACCTTTTGAGGTCCCGTCGGAGGATCGGCTTCACCATCAGAGCGCGTATTACGACCTTCTCGTTGGAATCACCGGGGCCGATGGAGGTCTGGCAGAGTCCGGGTCGATTGTCCTGACCCACGGACCGAACCGTTCACGGATGGCCTCGCTGATCCCTGAGGTGCACGTCGCCTTGCTCCCGGCCTCTCAGATTGTCGAGTCTTTGTCGCACTGGGCGGCTTCCCGACCCGAGTCACTCACGAGATCGGTGAACCTGGTCGTGATTACCGGTCCGTCTCGTACCGGGGACATCGAGATGCACCTGACTCAGGGCGTTCATGGACCCCGCCACGTCCACGTTCTCGTCCTCGAAGATCGATAGAGTCGAATCCGGGGAAGCCACAGGGCGGTCCGGGCTCGGATCTATAGGGTATTGGCCAGTCAGGCGAGATCGTCAGGTGGTGTGAGCTCTTCTTTACCGGGGCATCGGACGTATAGGGTGGCACCTCATGGGATCTTCGAGCCGAATCCGAACCAGAGAACTAGTGGGGATGATGTCGATGGTTATGGCCCTTTCTGCCATGGCGATCGATTTCATGACTCCCGCGTTCGGGGAGATCCGGGTCCATTACCAACTCGGACCCGAGTCCACGGCAGCCGCCCTGATCATCACGTTTTTCTTCCTTGGCGAGGTCGCCCAGGTCATCTACGGGCCGCTGTCGGATCGGTTCGGGCGCCTCCCCGTTTTCCGGTTGGGATTTGCCGTCTATGGCGTCGGATCCCTGGCCTCGGCGTTTGCCCCGACGTTCGGGTTCATGCTGGGTGCTCGGTTCCTGTGGGGGTTGGGAGCGGCCGCCCTCCAGGTGTCGGCCAGCGCCATTATTCGGGACCGGTTTCGGGGTGATGAGATGGCCCGAATCATGTCGATAACCTTCTCGATCTTTCTCATCGTTCCGGTCTTCGCACCGTTGGCCGGAGCAGCTCTTCTGTCGGCAACCTCCTGGCAAATGGTTTTCGCCTTCCCCGCTCTGCTGGCCGTCTTGATGTTTGTCTGGTCGTTTCGGCTTGCCGAAAGTCGGCCTGAGTCCAACATCGTTGCGCTCGAGCTACCGGCCATCGTTCGGGCGGCGCGATTTGTGCTTGGCAATCGAACAACCCGTCGCTACACCGTCGGAGCGATGCTGCTCTTTGCTGCGTTTAGCTCGTTCTTGAGCAGCTTTGAACGGGTGATCGGCGAAATCTTCGGGCGACCTGGCCTGTTTCCGCTCGCGTTTGGTGCGATGACGGCCGTGGCCGCCGCGGTGATGCTCGGCAACGGCCGGCTGGTGAACCACATCGGGGCGAAGCGCTCCTCCCTATGGATGCTGGCTGTCAATCTGGCGGTGGCCGCGGTACTGCTTGCCCTGACTATTCCGGGGGTTCCGCCTCTGGGTGTCACGCTCGGTCTGCTGACTGTCGTATTGGCCGTTAACACCGCCGCCTCGATCGATTTCGGTTCGCTGGCACTCGAACCGATGGGTGAACAAGCCGGCATGGCAGCGGCGTTCTACGGATCGGTTTATGTTGGTGGCGGCGCCTTGGTCGGGTCGTTCATCGACCGCTTACTTGTCGATACCCTGACCCCTTGGGCGGCCGCGCTGTTGTTGAGCGCCGGGGGTGCCCTGTTGCTGGTTCCCGGCCCGCGGTCAGTTCGAGCCGAGCGCCCGATCGAGGTCTGAGCACTGCGCCTTCTGGTTGTGCTCGCCCCAAGCTGTATCAGCCCCAAGTTGCATCAATGGATGTGTCGGTTGTCGTTCGAGAAGGTCACGCCATTCTTGATGTTGCGTCGGTGGCTGAACCAGATTGCTCCCACGAGCAGAGCGGCGATCACACCCAGTGAGTACACCGTGTCCATGTGATACCAGGTCGAGACGGCCATTTTGACGCCGACAAATATCAGGATTCCTCCCAGCGCGTGCGACAGATAATGGAACCGCTGCTTGGCGTTGGCGAGCAGGAAGTACATTGCCCTTAATCCGAGAATGGCGAAGGCGTTGCTGGCGAACACCAGATATGGCTCGTTTGACACGGCAAGAATGGCGGGGACGGAATCGACGGCGAAGATAACATCGGTGACTTCGACCACTACCAGAGCGGCAAACAGTGGCGTGGCGGCTCGCTTGGTGTTTATCCGAGTGAAGAACTTGTGGCCGTCAAACTCGGCACTCACCGGCATCACCCGCTTCAGCAGGCCCAGGCCCCGGCTCGCTTCGGCTTCTCCTTCGTCGGCGCGGTGGCGAATCACTTTGAACCCTGTGAATACCAAGAACACCCCGAATATGAGCAGGATCCACGCGAACCGGCCGATCAGGGCGGTACCCGCGAAGATGAAAATTGCCCTGAGGGCGAGCGCTCCGAAGATCCCCCAGAACAAGACGCGGTGCTGATACTTGAGCGGGATCGACATCGATGTGAAAAGCATCGACCAGACGAACACGTTGTCGACGCTGAGCGACTTCTCAATCAGGTATCCGCTGAGGTATTCGCCGAGGGCGGGTGCGCCGAACGTCAACCCAATGACGCCACCGAACGATAGGCCCAGGGCGACCCAGGCGAGTGACTCTCGAAGTGCCTCTTTGGGGGTTGGTTCGTGGTTGTCCCGGTGGCGGTATAAGTCGACAGCCAACATCAAAAAGATGATCGCCATAAGCGCCACCCAGGCCCCGGGCGAGACGTCGAGCGATACGAATCGTTCGCGGGTTTCTTCAACTGCCATCGTCATGAAGGGGGCTCCGTGTCGTCAATTTGAAGGTGAACTAGTCACCCCAACACCGAAGGTCTCTCCGCCACTCTCGGGCTGACACACCGGACCGAATGGTCGTGCTGACGGCGGGTCACATCGGGATACTCCCCTTCCGGGACGAGTGTAGCGGGCAAGCTGGGCTACCGGGTTGACGAAAACCCCGGTAGGACCTTCCGAGGACCGTTTCGGAGCGTCGACGATCGGCTTCTACGAGGAGCCGAGCGCCCGATCGAGGTCTGAGATCAAGTCGTCGACATGCTCAAGGCCGACGCTCAGCCGAACGAGATCCTCCGGCACCTCAAGAGCAGTGCCGATCACCGACAGGTGGGTCATGGCCGAGGGGATCTCGATGAGTGATTCGACTCCGCCCAGGCTCTCGGCGAGAAAGAACAGCTCGGTGTTCATGCTGACCGACGCAGCCTTTTCCGGCCCGCCTTTCGGGATGAACGAAACCATTCCCCCAAAGCCTTTCATCTGCCTGGCGGCTAGTTCATGGTGCGGGTGCGATGGCAACCCGGGGTAGATAACCCGTTCAACCCGGGGATCGGCGGCGAGGAAACGTGCCACCATCAGCGCATTGAACGAGTGGCGATCCATCCGTACCCCGAGTGTCTTGATACCCCGCAACACCAGGAAGGCGTCAAACGGTCCGGCCACCGGACCGGTGGCGTTCTCAAGGAACTTGAGCCCTTCGAGGACCTCAAGGTCGGC
>JAENVV010000051.1 GCA_016650365.1 Acidimicrobiia bacterium | reverse complement strand
GGCTAATTCTGGCCCAGGCGGGCACTCACCCACCACAAACTCGCCGGAATCAGGTCCTTCGAGTTGATAGCCGTCGTTAGTGGACTTGGCCGTCCAGGTGTAGGTGCCTGGCGGAAGTTCAATCTCGGTCTTCTGGGACAAAACGATCGTCCCGGTAGGCCCGTCGATCGTCATCTCGACCTTGCCGCTCGTATTCACGCCGTCATGGCGGAACGAGAAGGTCACATTGGTCTCGGACCCGCCGTTACGGTAATCACACGAACCCTGCACGATTTTGACAACCACCGGCTTCAAATTCGTCGATTCGATGACGTCACCTTGACCGGTGGCCTGTACCGGGGGGGCCATGATCACAAACGATGCGAGGAGTACCGCCGCAGCAATCATTACAAACCCGACTCGTTGTCTCATGTCTTTCACATTTGTATTCATTTGTCCGCCTCCCAAGCGCTCTTTACCCTGGCTAACTTTTTACGGGGTCCCGGAGGGTTATTCCCGGGACCCCCAACTTGCGTATTTAGAGGCCGAGCCGATCACTGAAGCCCGACGTCATGTAGATAATGTCTTCTTCTTTTCGGAACGCCATGAGCATTCCGACTCCGGCCAGCACCAATGCGACCGCCAAAACCCCGGCCTGCCAGTCGGCAAAGCCTGTCTGGGGCAATGTAGTCTGAATACCCAGCACTTTGGTGTCATCGACGGTCGGCGCAATCGTCACCGGGGGCGTCACCACCGGGGTTTCCGGGTTCGAGATCGGCGGCTCCGGCAACACGACGAGCTGGAATACTCCCGCATCAATTGTTACGTTCGTCGCCCCACCCACCAGCGAGATCAGAGCCGTCCTTCCGACCGTTCCGCCAGCCGCCAACACCGAACTCGACGCACCGGTCAGCAGACCGGCCGCTCCGGCGCTCACGCCAACAACCTCGACGACATCGCTGTCTGCGGCGTCATCACTACCGGCATCAGCCGGTGAGAACACCCACGGCTCCGGCACGGCGAACTGCATGACGTAGTCCCCTTCGGGCACATTGGCAACGACATATACCCCAGCCGCGTTCGTCGTGGTGGAGAGCAGGACCGATCCTGAGGTTGCGTCAAGCAGGTCGACACCCACGTTGGCCACCCCGGACTCATTGGCATCCTGGATGCCGTTGCCGTCGACGTCGTTCCACACAAAGTCTCCAACTACCCCCAGAGGTACCTCGGCCTGTGTGTTTACAAACGTGCAACCGACAGTCTGGGCCGGCGGAACAAAGAGCGACACGCTATTGCCATCGACCGTCGGCTCACCTGAGCAAACGATCGAAGCCAGGTCCCAGCCATCGACCAGCAGCAGATCCTCGGTGATCGTATAGATCCCGCTCGGTAAGTCCAGCTCGATACTCTCGCCTGACCCGAGGTCGAAACTGTCTTCGCCGACCGTAAAGTCAAACCTGTCTTCGGTTGCTGTGTCGGTGGCCTTGGCCACAATGATCGTCCCAACGTTGGTGTTGGTGTACGTACAGGTAACACTATCGCCCGAGGCGACCGTGTATGTGGCGGTGGCGGTGGCCAAGTCGCCGGTTCCGCCAGTCGTACAGCTGATGTCGATCAGCGCCCACCCATCAGGTATCGACTCGGACACCGTGTAGGTCCCGGGAAGAACCGTAGAGAAGGCCGATTCGCCGTTGGCCAGATCCGCTTCGATATCTCCGGTGAAAGCGAAGCTCCCGGCGGCAACCGGATTCGTTACCTTCTCGACCGTGATCGTCGACGGACGGACCAGACCAGCATCGACGGTCAGATTGTCCTCCCCGACCCCGAGCGTCACAGCCGGTGCCTTCCCGGCCGGGTCAATGTCACTATCGGTGGCATCGTCACCAGCGTCCGGGGTGGTCGCCACCCAGGGATCCGGAATCGCAAAGGCGACGACGTAGTCGCCCTCGCCGAGGCCTTCGAACAGGTAGTTACCGGAGGCATCGGTGGTTGTGGTGGCAATGATGCCGCCGTCAACCAGCAACGAGACCGTGATGCCGGCGGTTCCCGGCTCGCCTGCGTCCTGGACACCGTTGGCATTGAGGTCATGCCAAACGGTGTCACCGATGGAACCAGGCGGAGGGCAAGCTTCCGTTGTGAAGTCCGCACCAGAGGTTCCTTCGAGAACATATCCTTCGGCCGCCACCGCAGTCCACGAGTGGTCTCCAGGAGCGAGCGCCAGCGTCTGTCCATCGATCGTGAGATTCATCGTGCCATCGATAACGATGGTCGCTGCCCCGGAGGGGTCGATGCTGGCGATCACGTCGGTCCGCGACTCGCCATCGATATAGCCGCAGGTTCCCACGGTCACATCAACGGTGACAATTTGGGGTGGAATCTCACAAGAAATGGCCGTGAAGTTGCCAGAAGCCGAACCGTTGATCTCGTATCCGTTTGCGGCGGTCGCCGTCCAGGTGTAATCGCCAGGACCGACTTCGATGCTCCCCGACGCCGTGTACGTTCCGATAACGACGTCACCGAGCATGATGGTCAGGGTGGCCCCGGGATCGACCGTGAAGGAGACGTCCGTGACCGACGATTCGTCGATCCAGTCACAGGTCCCCGGGCTTACCGATACCGATGCCGGGATGAGGGGAATCAGTTTATTCACAAAGGTACAGGTGACGGTCTCTCCCTCACCCACATTGATATTGCTGACCGGACTCCCGTCGTCACAGACAGAACTAAACAGGGTCCATCCATCAGTCGGTGTCTCGGACACGAAGTACGAGCCGGCGTCGATATCTCCGGACGATGTCGTATGTCCGTCACCGAGCCGGAAGGCTCCCCAGTCCGACGTGAAGTTGAATAACGGGGTTGCACCATCGGGCAGCGTCTGCTTGACGACGATGATCTCACCAGAGGCTGGCGGTATGGCCAGGCCCTTTACCTTAAACGTTATGTCCTGGCGTCCCGAGCCCTGCGAAATGGGGTCAGGAGGAACAACCGACCCTCCGTCCTCCACAACAACTGCCGATCCACTCAAAGAGGCGTGAAGGTTCCCTGTGGGTGCCGAACCTGGATCACATCCGAGTGTGGTGTCGACACGTACGACAACCGTCTCTCCGGCCTCCATATTTGTCACCTGAAAACTCAAGTCAAGGTGCGACCCAGATTGAAATAGTGCGCCGTTCTGGGACCACGAGCTGTTGGCAATTGTGCTGTTCCCATTATCGATAATCGCCGTATCACCGACGTCATAATTGATGGCCACATTGGTGACCGCGACGTGGGCAGCTCCCGACTGGCCCGTCGTATCAGCATCGAAACTCAGGGAAAAAGCCAGCGTCTGATTTGCCGCGGATGGAGTGGCCGAATTGACGACCTTAAGGAGATAACTGACAGTGTCGCCACAAGAAAAGTCACCCCCCTCAAGGCTCTCCACAACGTCAACATTGGTGATACCTGCTCCAAATGCCCCACCCCCGGTGACGTGGCTATAAGAAGTGGGCTCGGCAGCTACAAAATCGAGACCGAAGTCTCCGCCGGCTGCTTGGACACGGGGGGCAACAACAACAAACGATGCCAGCAGCACCGCAATCGCAATCAGGAGGAATCCGACTCGTCGCCGGGTCTCTACAGCCTGCATCTTCAATTTCCGCCTCTCATCTATTTAGATGTGGGCGGGCCGGTCTCACCACTAGCTCGCTTCGATTCTCGGTGACCGTACTAACGAATCGAAGGTCGTCGCCTCCCAGTTCCCCTTTTCGGCTCCGCAGAGCCGGGTTCTTGTTGCTTCCCCCCCCTTCTGGGGATGCAGTCGGTCGAACATAATTCTCCCAACATGTTCATTCAACCACTCTCGGTAGTTCCCGTCAATGGGTCGGTCGACTCAATTCAGCCGACATTAAGTCGCAGCAGCCCTGTGGGAGAGAGAATTCGCAGCGTGAGAATGAGTGGAAAAAACTACGCCGAGCGTTCGCGGGCCAAAATAACCTCGGGTTCAGCACCATCAACGATGACCGCCCGGTCAACGATGACCCGTTCTACGTCGGTCCGCGACGGCAGGTCGTACATCGTGTCGAGCAGGACGCCCTCAAGGATGGCCCGCAAGCCACGCGCTCCGGTTCCTCGGGTGAGTGCCTGGTCGGCGATGGCTTCGAGTGCATCGTCGGCAAACAACAATTCGACCCCGTCGAGTTCGAAGAACTTGGCAAACTGTTTTACCAGAGCGTTTTTGGGTTCGGTCAAGATTTGAATGAGCGCCTCCCGATCAAGATCCTCGACCGTTGCCAGAACCGGCAAACGGCCGATGAACTCCGGGATAAGGCCGAACTTCATGAGATCCTGCGGTAAGGCCTGTCCGAGCAGCGCTGTGTCGGGCATCGACGACTTGTGTTTGAGGTCTGCTCCGAATCCAACGGAGCGCTGACCGACCCGGCTCGAAATGATGGTCTCCAAACCGGCAAACGCTCCCCCGCAGATGAACAGAACGTTGGAGGTATCAATCTGAAGAAATTCTTGATGCGGGTGCTTACGTCCACCCTGGGGGGGGACCGAGGCGACCGTTCCTTCAAGAATCTTGAGCAAGGCCTGCTGAACACCTTCCCCGGAGACATCCCTGGTTATCGAAGGGTTTTCGGACTTCCGAGCCACCTTGTCGATCTCGTCGATGTAGATAATGCCGTGCTCGGCCCGCTTCACGTCGTAGTCGGCAGCCTGGATCAGTTTGAGAAGAATGTTCTCGACGTCTTCGCCGACATAGCCGGCCTCGGTGAGCGCCGTAGCGTCTGCAATGGCGAAGGGAACGTTGAGCACCTTGGCGAGAGTTTGGGCAAGCAGGGTCTTTCCAGATCCGGTCGGACCCACCAACAAGATATTGGACTTCTGCAGTTCCACGTCATCGCGCTGGATGCCGGCCCGAACCCGCTTGTAATGGTTATAGACCGCTACCGAGAGGACCGTCTTGGCCATGTCCTGGCCGATGACGTAGTCACCGAGGAACTCGAAGATCTCGCGTGGTTTGGGTAGGTCGGTGAACTCAACGACATCGGTACCGGCGAACTCTTCTTCGATGATCTCGTTGCATAATTCGATGCATTCGTCGCAGATATAGACCTGCGGCCCGGCGATCAGCTTCTTTACCTGTTTCTGCGATTTTCCGCAGAAACTGCACTTGAGCAGGTCGCCACCTTCACCGAATTTCGCCACGGTCGATTTCTCCTAACGGGCCGCTGAGACTGCCGCCAATTCACGACGGGTCAAAATGCTGTCGATGACACCGTACTCGACGGCTTCGTCTGCGAGCATCCAATAATCCCGTTCAGTGTCAATAGTCACTTTTTCGACCGACTTGCCGGTGTGCTCGGCGAGGATCTCGTTGAGCTGCTCTCGCATCTGAACAATCAGTCTCGCCTGAATTTCAATGTCGCTCGCCTGACCCTGGGCTCCACCGTGTGGCTGATGCATCATGATCCTGGCATGGGGTAACGCGTACCGTTTGCCCTTGGCGCCGCCGGCGAGAATGACGGCCGCCGCCGAGGCGGCCATCCCCATGCATACCGTCGATACCGGAGCCGAGATGTAGTTCATCGTGTCATAGATGGCGAAAAGGGAAGTAATCGACCCACCTGGCGAGTTGATATACAGCGAGATGTCCTTCTCAGGATCTTCCGACTCGAGGTGCAGAAGTTGCGCCATGATGAGATTGGCGACGTTGTCGTCGATAGGGGTTCCCAGGAAGATGATCCGGTCCTTAAGCAGTCGACTATAGATGTCGAAGGCCCGCTCCCCCCGGCTGCTTGACTCCACAACGGTTGGGACGAGATAGTTCTCGACGTTCATTCTTCTTCCTCTCGTTGGGCGTTCAGCTCGGCGGCAAGAACTTCAAAGTCAATCGGGTTTCCGTCTTCATCGACAGGAACCGCGGCTTTTAGGAGTTCGTCGTGTGCTTTTTTTCTCACAATATCATCGATCAGCGCTTTAGTTTGGGTATCGGTCAGGCGAGCCGCGACTTGACCGGCCGTCTCGCCTGTCGAAGCCCCAACCGCCGCATGCATGGCGGCCACTTCATCGTCCCCGGCGACCAGCCCCGCATCGACCGCAACGGCATCGAACAGCAAGTCTGTTTTGACGTTCTTGGTAGCTGCGTCCCGCAGGTCGGCCACAAACGTCTCCTGGCTCTGGCCCGTCACCTGAAGATAGTCGTCGAACTCCACGCCTTGCTCAGATAGTGAGTGGTTGAACCGATGGAGCACATTTTCCATCTCGGCCGTCACAATGCTGTCAGGAAGCTCTATTTCGATTTCGTCAACGATCGCACTGATGAGCTGCGAGCGGTACTGCTCCCAAGACTGATTGAACTTGCCCCGAGAAATCCGGCGGCGGAGCTCGGTTCGGAGCGCCTCGGCGGTTTCGAACTCTGTGGTCTCATCGACCCATTCGTCTGTCAGGTCGGGCAGAGTCTGTTCCTGAACGGCTTTGACGCTCACCGTGATTACGGCAGCAGTGCCGGCCTTGTCGCCGAAACCTTCCGGCAACGTTGCTTCAAAGTCGGCGGATTCGCCCTGGCTCAGACCCACGACCGCTTCAGCCAGTCCCTCGATGAATAAGGGACCAACCCGGATCGTCAAATCATGGGCAGCTAGTTCGTCAATGGCGGCGCCCTCGGTATCGACTGCGGCCAGATCAACCACGGCGTAGTCATCATCACGGGCCGGCCGATCGACCTCGGTCAGCTCCGCAAACTGTT
>JAENVV010000050.1 GCA_016650365.1 Acidimicrobiia bacterium | reverse complement strand
CTCCCACCGCGTAAAAGGCGACATACCCCAGGTCCAGCAGACCGGCGAACCCGACGACGATGTTCAGACCGAGACCGAGCAAGATGTACAAACCGACGAACCCGAGGACGTCTGAGACGAAATCGTTGACGATCCACGGCAGAACGGCGATACCAAGGAGCGCCAGGACGCTGATGACCCAGCGAAGGTTCTTCTCGGAAGTGCCGGGTACTTTCAACAGGGCCTGGCGGGGACCACCGACTCGGAACGATCCCAATCGGGCCAGGCTGAATGCGGCGAACAGCACGATGGCCCCGATGATGGTGAGACCGTCCCGGTCGAATAACCACCGGTTGGGAATGTGCATCCCGTCGAGCATGACCTTGAATAGGGGAGCTCCGAGAGCCCCGAAGACAAAGGCCATCAAGCCCATCAGGATGACCTTGCGGTTGGTGGTCGTCACCAGATGGAGCGAACCGGCAGCTAGCCCGGCTGCGAGGCCCAGCAGCGTCATCAGGAGGGCGCCGACGATGGGCGATTGGCCGAAGGACAGCAGTTCCATCAGTGTGGGGCTGACGCTGGTCCACATGCTGCGAACGTCCCATTCGAGACCGGTGATCAGGAAATCCACTATTACTGCCGCTAAGCCAACCGTTGCGCCGGCGATGGCGCCGGTTACCGCTCCGGCCAGGAGGAATGGTTGGGCTGGTTCGCCACCCTTGCCGGGTCGGCCCGCCAGGTATCCGAAGGCGGCAAACGTGACCACGATCAGAACCGTCGCAAAGTTGACGACGTTGGTGATGATGGCTCGTGCATCGAAGGCGACGAGCATGCCGACCGAGGCGAGATAGAGGACGACTGCGCCGCCCACGAGACCCTGGCGGAGCGAGCGTTTTAGTTCAGGGGTCATGCGCGGTTCTTGTCGTCGGGGGCGCCGAGGAAGCCTCCCGGCAGGAAGATCAAGACCAGAACCAGAATGCCGAATGCGACGATCGGGATCAACTGGTTCGGGGAGGGTACTCCCGCCCCGTCGAGGAACAGATTGGGTCCGACGGTCTCAAGGATTCCGAGGATCAATCCACCGAGTGCGGCGCCGGTGATCGAACCGATACCTCCGAGTACCGCGGCGGTGAAGGCCTTCAACCCAGGGAAGAAACCCATCGTGAAGATGACCTGGTTGAAGAGGAATACGTACAGGATCCCGGCCGCTCCGGCCAACGCGCCGCCGATACCGAAGGTGAAGACGATGGTTCGGTTCACGTCGACACCCATAAGAGCGGCGATCTCACGATCTTCACCGACCGCACGCATCTCGCGCCCGACCCTGGTTCGTTCCACGATCCAGAACAGTATGAGCCAGAGGGCTACCGCCCCGAGAATCGATATGACGTGTACTTTCTGGAAGGGGTATCCATTGAGGTGGATGTTCAGGAAATCGATGTTGAGTTTGCCGATATTCCAGGTCCCCTGGATGGCTGGAATGGTGGGGTAGGCACGGGCATTTGCACCGTAGAAACCGCGGAATGTGTATTGGAGGAATAGTGAGGCTCCGATAGCGGTGATAAGTGGTACGAGGCGGGGGGCACCGCGGAGCGGGCGGTAGGCGATTCTCTCAAGGAGGATGGCCACGCCCATGGATACGAGTGATGAAATCACGAAGAGGATCGCGATGGAGACGATCGGGTGCGATTCCAGCATGCCGTTTGAGGCAAGCCCGACAGCTACGAAGTAAGCGGTATAAGCACCGGCCATGAACACTTCACCATGGGCAAAGTTGATGATGAAGAGGATGCCGTAGACCAGCGTGTAGCCGAGGGCGATGATGGCGTATACGCTTCCGCGAGCCACGCCGGAAATGAACAGGTTTGCCCAGACTTCGCCCGTGAATCGGCCGGCCCGGAGGGTGGCAATGGATCCGGCGGCTCCACCGTAGGCGATCACCAGTGCGAGCAGGACGAGGACGAACCGTCTGACGGGAAATCGTTCGAGGAACAGTCGATACCGACTACCGACCGCGGTTTGCGTCGTCATATTTGTCACTCTCTCCAGTGAACTCGGTATGGGGTAACAGGGAGGGGGCCGAAGCCCCCTCCCTCTATTTCGTTTTGGACGGTTACTCGAGCGACTTCACAACGCTGAAGACCGGATCGGCGGCTTGTTGGCCCCCGACGATCTCGAACACCGCGATGGTGGCCGACGGCTGGCAGTCGCCATTGGCATTGCAGCTAAGCGTTCCGGTGATGCCGGTGTAGCCGTTGGTGGCTGCAATGGCGTCACGGAGCCCCGTACGAGGGATGTACAGCGTGCCGCCTGAGTCGACAGCTACCGCTTCGATGGCTCCGAGCACAATGTTGGCGGCGTCCCATGCATGAGCATGGAAAGCGGACAATGGCTCAGATCCGTACTTCTCGGCATAACGAGGCAGGAAGATGTCCTTGTACAGGGCGGCATCACCGGCGAAGGCCGAGACGTCGGGACCTGACAAAAAGACACCGTCGCCGGCTGCTGCATAGAAGTCATCGGACCACAGGCCATCGGAACCGGTCAGGACGACCGAATCGCCCAAAGTGGTCTTGGCCTGCTGAACCAGAAGGCTGCCTTCTCCCACGAAGATCGGGAAGTAGAGCAATTCCGGCGATTCTGCCTGGATCGATGCGAGTACGCCGCTGAAGTCGGTATCTCCGACCTGAATGGCATCCTGGCTCGTAATGGTTCCACCGAGAGCCTCGAACGAAGCCGCGAACGCGTTGGCGAGGCCTTCGGCGTACGGGCTGCCATCGTGGATCGTGGCAGCGGTCTTGATACCCTTGAAAGTGTACGCGAACTCGGCCACGGCCGCACCCTGCAACGTGTCGTTGTGGGCGGTGCGGTAGTAGAACGGGTTGTGCGTGGCTTCGGCGGTCAGTGCCGGGCTGGTGTTGGATGGCGAGATCAAAGTCACACCTTTGTCGCCCAGGATCTTGTCGGCGGTGCCAAGCGCAGCGGACGAGCAGCTCGTGCCGATGACGGCCACGATCTGGGTGTCTGCGGCGAGTTTATTGGCGCCGGCGGTTCCGCCTTCGGCCGAACATCCGTCATCCTCGGGAACAAGAACCACGTCGTGGCCCTGGATCGTGATGTTGGTGTCGTCGAAGGTGCCGTCCGCATAGTCGAGGGCCAATTCGATGCCGTACTGGCTGTCCAGACCAAGCGATGAGTTCGGGCCGGTGGTTACCAGCAACGAACCTATCTTGATCGGATCACCGGCTGCAACTTCGACGCAACCAAATGCATCGGAAGCGCATACTTCGGGTGCTCCAGCGGCGGCCGTGGTGTCGCTGCTCGGGGCCGTAGTATCGGTGCTGCCTGCCGTGGTGTCGCTGCTGCCTGCCGTGGTCTCGCTGCTGCCTGCCGTGGTGTCGCTGCTACCGCTGCCACATGCTGCGGCTACGAGCGCCAGAACCATCAGGAGAGCCAGAAGGCCTCTGTAGTTTTTGAACTTCATATGTATGAATTCCTTTCGGCTTTTTCAGTTTCGGCCAAATCGCTCACGCGTTGTTGGCCTGGATCGGCGAACTCGTACGGCACAGCAGAGCCTCAGGGAGCCTTCAACCGATGCCTTACGCCTCGCCATTTGCCAGACGATAGCGTCCTGTGACCCATCAGAGCGACGAGACGCCCCTTTTTGCGCTCTGTGCTCGCTCACAGCTCTTTGGACTTTGGCTGGTTTTCCCGATGGCAAACCCTGTCCTGGGGTGACACAAAGCCCTGACAGGTGGCGTTCTTTTCGGTGGCGGTTGGGTAGTCGTTGCCGTCAATGTTGAGTTCAAACCCATCGGGTAGTGCGCCCACACTGAGCGCGGGCAACTCCGATTGGCTTGAACGTGGGTACAGTTGAGGAGTAACTACATGCGAACAGCCGAGAGGAAAACCACCATGGCACTTGATTCGACTGCGTCGACCCATTGGGAAGGCGATCTGATGACCGGAGCGGGAACCACCACGCTGACCTCAGGAGCGGCCGGACCGTTGGCCGTCGACTGGAAAGCCCGCTCAGAGTCGCACGGGGGCAAGACGAGCCCTGAAGAGTTGATTGCCGCCGCGCATGCTTCGTGTTTTTCAATGGCACTTTCCAATGCACTTGGAAAAGCCGGATTTCCGCCCGCCTCACTTGATGTGCAAGCAACCGCCACCTTTGTGCCCGGGGAGGGAATAACGGGCATGGTGCTCGTCCTTCGCGGCAACGTTCCTGGACTCGATCACGCCGGGTTCGTCGAGGCCGCCGAAGGTGCCAAGGCGGGCTGCCCCGTCTCCAAAGCGCTGGCCGGCAACGTTCCGATCACGCTTGAGGTTCACGAAGCCTGATCCACCGATAGGCGACGACCCGGTGGTCCATTAAGCTCGGCTCGGGAAAGCCCGTTTCCATGGAGCCACCGGGTTGCGCCATCGACTGTTCCAGTCGGGGGGTCGATCCCTGAGGCCGGATCAGTCTTCGCGTAGGATCGGCTGCATCAGTTGATCGCTCGCCTCTGACGGTGAAATGTCCTTGTTTTGTAACGCGTCGACGATGGCCTGTCCCGACGCGGAATCGATGGCCCGGTCCAAGGCAGCCAGAAGCCGATCGGCTGCCCGACTGTGGAGTTCGGCCCTGGCTCTGGCAGCTCTGCGTCCCTCGATCTGTCCGGTTGAAACGAGATGGTTGCCGTGGTCGACAATGGTTGACCAAAGCTCAATCGAGCCAGAACCATCTAGAGAGTTGGCCATGACGATGGGCGGACGGCGCCCCGTCGGATCTTCCTGTCCGGTCATGTGACTCAAATCCAACATCAATTCCAGATCGCGGCGGGCGTCGTCGGCGCCGGCGAGATCAGATTTGTTCACCACGAAGATGTCCGCCACTTCGAGCAGTCCCGCCTTATTGGCCTGGACGGAGTCTCCGGTGCCAGGGTTGGCCACGACGATGGTCGTGTCGGCGGTGGCGGTCACATCGACCTCGACCTGCCCGACACCAACTGTTTCGATGATGATCGGGTCGAATCCGACCGCGTCAAGCACCCTGACGCCGCCGGGGACGCCCAGTGCCAGGCCTCCCGAATGTCCGCGCGTGGCGATCGATCGAATGAAGGCGCCGGTGTCCGTGGCGTCGATCCGGACCCGGTCTCCGAGAATGGCGCCCCCGGTGAGCGGTGACGACGGGTCAACCGCGATGACTGCCGGTTTCAGGCCGGCCCGGGTGATGACTTTCAAGAGTTGACTCACGAGGGTGGATTTGCCCGAACCGGGAGGTCCGGTAATCCCGATGATCCGTGCGTCGCTGGTTAGGGGATGGGTCACCGTGGCTACCTCGTCGGCGATGGCTCCCCCCTTCTCGACCAATGAGAGAAGACGGCCGACGGCGTGACGATTGCCGGACATCGCCAACTGGAGGAGGTCGGCTGGAGTAACTGAGTCGCGTTTCACGAGCGAGAGGCTACGGCCCCGCGGACGGCTGAGACAACTTCTTCGGCGGAGGCGCCAGGGCCGAGTATGACGGCGACTCCTGCTTCCATGAGCGGGGCGACATCCTGGTCGGGAATCACCCCACCGAGAATCACGGGAACCTCGAGGTCGGCATTGCGGAGAGCGGAGACCATCCTGGGTGCCAGCGTCAGATGTTGGGCGTTGTGCATCGACAACCCGACCGCATCAGCATCTTCTTGTTCAACCACCGCGACCACGTTTTCGGTGGTTTGGCGCAGGCCGAGGTAGATGACCTCGCAGCCGGCGTCGCGCAACATGCGGGCGACCATGCGGAGTCCACGGTCGTGGCCATCGAAGCCGATCTTGGCAAGGACGATACGAATGGGAGGTTGGCTCACATGACCGCCGTTTCTACATACGTGCCGAACACCGCTTCGAGGGCTGCAACGATTTCCCCCTCGGTAGCGAGGGCTTGAACCGCCCGGATGGTGGCGGGCATGATGTTGACCGTTGGTTCGGCGGCGTCGACCGTCAATTCAGCCAGAGCACTCGCTACGGCCGATTCGTTCCTGCTCTTTTTGACATCGGCAAGTCGCTTGAGTTGGTCTACTTCGACCTGCGGGTCGATCCGGAGGAGGTTCCGGTCGCCGGGGTGGTCGCCTTCGGTGAACTGATTGACGCCAACCACAATTCGACGCCCGGCATTGACGGCGCGCTCGAACCGGTATCCGGAGTCGGCAATGGCTCCAACGAAGTATCCGTTGTCGATGCCGGCATATACCCCTTCAAGGATCGAGCCATCTCCAAGCTGGTCGAGATGGGCAAAGATCTCCTCGGCTCGACGTTCGATTTCGTCGGTCATCCATTCGACATAGGCTGAACCTCCGAGTGGATCGGCCACGTTGGCGACTCCGGTCTCATAGGCGATGATCTGCTGGGTTCGCAACGCGATGCGGGCGGCGTCTTCAGTAGGCAGGGCCATCGCTTCGTCGAAGCTGTCCGTATGCAGGCTCTGAGAACCTCCCAAAACGGCAGCCAGTGCTTGCAGGGCAACCCTGGCGACGTTGATCTCGGGTTGCTGCGCCGTGAGGGACACGCCGGCTGTCTGGGTGTGGAATCGGCAGAGCATGCTCCGCTCGTCTTGAGCTCCGTACCGTTCCTTCATCCACCGTGCCCAGATTCGTCTTGCCGCCCGGAACTTGCCTATCTCTTCGAAGAAGTCACTGTGACTGTTGAAGAAAAAGCTGAGTCGGGGAGCGAAGTCGTCGATGTCGAGGCCGGCGGCGACCGCCGCTTCTACATAGGCGAACCCGTTGGCGAGGGTGAACGCCAATTCCTGCGGGGCGTTGCTTCCAGCCTCCCTGATGTGATAGCCCGAAACCGAGACTGGATGCCAGCGGGGCATCTCGGTGGCAGTGAATCTGATGAGATCGGTAATGAGACGCATCGAGGGCCGGGGAGGGAAGATGTACTCCTTCTGGGCCTGGTATTCCTTGAGGATGTCATTTTGGATCGTCCCGCTTAGAGACGAGCGTTCGACAGACGTCTCTTCGGCAAGGGCGATATACATGGCCATGATGATGTGGGCTGGCCCGTTAATGGTCATCGATGTCGAAACGTGGCCAAGGTCTATGTCAGCGAAGAGGTCGCGCATGTCTGCCAGCGTGTCGACGGCTACTCCAGCCCGTCCGACTTCGCCGAGGGCCCATTCGTGGTCGGAGTCGCGGCCCATGAGGGTCGGCATGTCGAACGCGGTTGATAGGCCCGTACCACCGTTGCGAAGGATCTCTTTGAAGCGAGCGTTGGTGTCGCTGGCCGTACCGAATCCGGCAAACATGCGCATCGTCCATAGTCGGGACCGGTACATCGATGGGCGGATGCCCCTGGTAAATGGATACTCGCCTGGATTGGGGCCTTCCCCATAGACCGGGTCGACCGGAATGCCGGACATGGTTTCGAAGTCAACGTCGCGCAGTGGTGTGCGGTCGTAGGCGTCTTGCCAGGTCCGTCGATCTTGCTCGGAATCGGGTATATCTGACAAGTTGGTTCCTTTTTGGACAGCTGCGTTCCGGACCAATAGTTGGACGTCCAACTATTGCACTACCTATAGTAATCCTCCATGGATGAACATGTCGACCTGATTGGCGAGGCGCAGCGCAACTGGGATGCTCGTGGATGGGCCGAGTCCGACGCGATGGCGGCAGCCACCTCGATCACCAGGGCGCACCAGATCGTCCTGGCGCGGATCAATGAGGCGTTGGTTCCCCATGGTCTGACCTTCTCACGATATGAGGCGCTCGTCCTCATCAGTTTCACCAGGAGAGGCTCGCTCCCGATGGGGAAGATCGGAGAGCGTCTTCAGGTGCACCCCACCTCGGTGACGAATGCAATCGATCGGCTCGAAACTGCCGGATTGGTACGACGGAAGCCTCATCCGACTGATCGGCGTACGACCCTGGCTGAGATAACTGAGGCGGGTCGGGAAGCGGTATTGGCGGCCACCCGGGATCTTGAGACGATTCGCTATGGCATGGATGACCTGGGCGACGCAACGACCAGAGCGGTGGTTGCATCACTGGCGGGCCTGCGACGATCCGCCGGGGACTTCTAGCGGCGTACCGGTTGCTGGTCGATGTTTGTAGCATGCAGCCAAAATGGAGGTGGCCATGCAGAAAGACCCGGTGATCGAAGTCGTCGAGCTGGGCATGCCGTGGCCGGGCATCGATCCTTTCATATTCACCGTGCATCACCTCGACCGGTACCCGGCGGGTAACGACCGGCTCGGGCCGGTCGATTCGCTTACCGGACGCCAGATCGGATCGGACTTTTCCTATCGAGACGGCTGGAGTATGTACCACGGGAACGTGGTGCCGGGATTTCCTCAACATCCCCATCGTGGGTTTGAGACGGTAACGGTGGTCCGCCAGGGCTATGTCGACCATTCCGATTCCTTGGGTGCAACCGCCCGTTATGGCGGTGGCGATGCCCAGTGGCTGACAACCGGGTCGGGCATCATGCACGCCGAGATGTTCCCTCTTCTCGAAGAAGATTCACCGAATCCGCTCGAGTTGTTTCAGATCTGGCTCAACCTGCCGCCGGCCTCCAAGATGGTCCCGGCCCATTTCGCCATTTTGTGGAACGAGGACATTCCGAGCGTCAACGTCGCCAAGGGTGTCGTCGTAGACGTCGTGGCAGGAGAAGTCGACGGCCATCGAGCTCCGCCGCCACCACCCGACTCGTGGGCTGCTGATCCTGCCAATGCATTGGGAATCTGGATCGTTCGAATGGAATCAGGGGCGACCTGGCAGATGCCCATCGCCGACGGTGAGATCAATCGCGTTCTGCATTGTTTCGAAGGTGACCGGGTGGCGATCGGCGAAACTCGGATTGCCAGGTCCGCTGGTGTTCAACTCAAAGCTGATGTGGCGACGTTCGTTACCAATGAAGGTGGCCCTGCCCAGTTCTTGCTGCTGCAGGGTCGGCCGATCGGGGCGCCGGTCTTTCAGCTGGGACCGTTCGTCATGAACACTCCAGAGCAACTTCAAGAAGCCCTCGATGACTACCGCCGCACCCAATTTGGGGGCTGGCCGTGGTCATCGCCGAGCCACGTCCACGATCGTTCGGAAGGCCGGTTCGCGCTTCATGCCGACGGCAAGATCGAGCATCGCGAAATGCAGCCGCGGTCCTGAAGGACTGGCCTCTAGCCCGCGGCTTCCACCGGTGAGCGGGTTTTCACGGTCTCGGTTCTCAGGAATATGAAGAAGCTCCAGGTAGAGACTGCCCCGAGCAGATGCCAGATGGCGTGGGCTTGGATGAGCCAGTCAGGATTGCAGGCCGGATGGTCGTTGGTGCCGGTTAGCCAGATGGCATATGCCGCCACGAACGCGATCGAACCGATCCAATACCACGGGATGTAGCGTCGGCGACCCTCCGGTGGGTGGGTGCTGAGCAATCCCGGTAGCCAGAAGAAGAGAATCCACCAGTGCCCGGCGAGATCCGCCGCGATGACGGCCGGGGTGACGCCGAAGATTGCCCCGACCAGGAAGCCGACGAAGCCAGAAGCCCAGCGCATCGTCGGTGAGTGGAATCGGTAGAGGACCTCGGAGATGATCCACATGGCGATGCTCACGCCGAACAGGTCAAGCCCGATGCCGAGGTCGCTGCCAACGAACCAGTATCCGAGCGCGTAGATGGCCAAAAGGCTCCCGTAGGTGCCATAGAGTCGCCGGTTCGACCAGCGTCCCATGATTGACACGTTGAGAAGCCAGGGGACCAGGATGTAGGCCACCATCGAGACATTGTCGAGCCAGGCTCCGAACCGGGTGTGAGTCCCATGCATCGCCATGGAACCTGGCCCCAGGAATAGTGCTGCGCCTGCGTACAGCAACGCCAGGGGCGAGTGCCCGATGAACCGATTCGTGGCAGGACGTTCCGAAGCCCGGTCTTTACCAAGGACATACAGCATGGCGAGTCCCGAGATCACAAATCCGAGGTTTCCGAGCGTATTGACGGGCTCGCGAAGCAGTCCGGATCCCACCCGCTCACACCAGCGCGACACTTCCCCGATGGCACTTTCGTTCGATGCCGGGTCACCCCAACCGTCGAGTCGGGATAAGGCGGCCGATACCGCGACCACGCCGAGGAACCCCAGACCGGCTTTGAAAGGTGTGAAGGCCTTCTGCATGAATTGAAACTAGTCGGGGCGCCGTTGGAGTCGGTGACGCCAGCGGCGGACTAACCGACGGAGGTGTGTGGACCTATCACCGGCACGCCATCGCGTAGATCGATCTCGATTGGCAGGTCGCTGGCTTGCTGGGCCGCCAGGATGACGTCGATGATCTCGTCGCCGATCAGTTCGTTTCGGTCGAGAAGCGCGTCAGCCAGAGCGCGAACAACATGACGATGACGGCTGAGGAGATCGTCGACTATTACTTTGTTTTCGCTCAGGATGCCATCTACCTGGCCGCGCGCCTGGGAGTCAGACAGCACTTTGGCTGCCAGATTGCCACCGAGCACGCCAGGGTCCAGCGCCCGGAATGAGACGAGTGATCCACCCATTCCGAGTGACCCGACCATCTCGACAGCCGCATTGGTGGCTGCCGAGAGGTCACCGGCAGGACCGGTTCCTGACTCACCGAAGAAGAGTTCCTCGGCCACCATGCCGCCAAGAGAGATCTGGATGAGGGCGACGAGTTCGCTCCGCTTTTGTGTGTGCCGCTCTTCCTGCATGCGGTGGGAGAGGAATCCGAGCGCTTCCCGGCGTTTGATGATGGAGAGCATCTCGAGGCGACGGCCTTTCCCAACCAGGTAGGCGACGGTGGCGTGGCCGGCTTCGTGGATGGCAATTGATTCGCGTTCGTGCTCGGGGGAGTCGACGGGTTCGGCAAGACCCAACTCGGTGTCGGTTCTGGCTTGCCACACGTCATCGAGCGACAATGCGTTGCGGTGATCCCGCAGTGCGATGAGTAGTGCTTCGTCGAAGAGGCGTTCGAGGGACGCGGGGGTATATCCGAGGGTTGCCGAGGCGATGTCAACGCGTACCTGATCCTCGTCAAGTTCGGGATCGTGTGACTTCGTGCGTAGGAAGAAATCGATCAGCTCGCGTCGGGCCGACGATCCAGGGATTCCGAAATGTAGCTGACGGTCAAAGCGGCCAGGGCGCAGAAGAGCGGTGTCTAGTGAGGCGGCCCGGTTTGTGGCGGCGACGAGAAGAACATTGTTATACGGAGTCGGTTTGATTTGGATCTGGCGGTGAGCCGGCAGGAACTTGTTGGCCCTGGCCACGGTCCAATTGTGGAGCTTCTCGCGCCCGGCAGGTTGATCGAACGACTGCATCTGGATCAGCAGTTCGTTGACCACGCCCCCGGTGCCAGACGACATCGAGCGGTTGACGCTCAGATCCGAGTGGGACTCAGAGGTTTCAGATCGCCGCATCCCGATGGCATCGATTTCCTCGATGAACCCAATGACGCCGCCTTCTTCACGGGCGACTTTCCGAAGGGCCTTGAAGTAGGCGCGGATCTTGCGGGCGGTCATTCCGTACCACATGCTCTGGAAGGCGGTTGACGATACGAATAGAAACGGAACTCCAGCTTCCTTCGCCATGGCCTTGGCGAGGTGAGTCTTGCCGGTCCCTGGCGGTCCTTCAAAGAGAATGCCCCGTCGCGGGGTACCGCCCATCTGATTGCGGAACTGGTCGTTATCGGTCAAGACGGTAAGGGTGTGCTTGACATCTTCAACGATGCGGCCCATTCCCTGGACCTGATCAAATCCGATGTCGATCTGTTCTGGCAGGAACATGATGTGGGGCGATCGAGAATTGGTAAGCATCGGCGCCACCATGACGATCGACAGCAGCAAGATGATCGCCAGGCCGGGCAGCCAGAACATGGCTTCGTCTGGCAGGCTGATCTGGGGGAACATCGGCTGGCCGGATGCGATCCGCCACCACAAATATCCGGCCGGGATGAGTAGCCATCCGGACAGCTTCAACAAGCGGCGTTGCCGCTGTTCCTCCCGGTGCTCCCTCACGCCCATAGCCACTCTCCGTGGTTCCGTAGGCTGACACTAGGCGCAAATCGGTCCCATGACCAGGGAAATCTTTCGTGATTTTCGAATCTCGCCGCCGGGAGTGTCCAACTGCAACCGCAGAGAGTGGTGTGATAGTCGCCAGGTGCGGTAGGAGCGATACCGGTTGTGCTGGGGAAGTGGGACGCGGTCGGACAGATCGTGCCTAGCCGCGAGGTCTAGTTCGAGAAGCCCGGATGATCGGCGCTGACACTCGTGTGGCTTCGGGCGGAACGCCGTGCCCCGGTGTCTCAACTGATTCACCGGCGGTTCGGGCCTTCTATTGGGAGGATCGGCGGGACTTCCAGATTGCCAGGAACAAGACCAACGCCGCAACGTTGCCGAACACGGCAATCTTCGTGACGTCGATGGCGGGTTCCCACCGAACCTTGCCGTCGGACATAACATAGCTGCCGACCGGACGGGCTCGCATGGCGAAGCCCATACCTTCGCCGCTGCCAGTGTCTTCGCCGCCGTTGCTCCCGCCTCCGCCACCGCCTCCGCCTCCGCCTCGGACCTCGACGACCGGTACGAGAGTGGCGCCGTCGCGTTCGATCGGTTCGCCAACGACCTGACGGACAGTCATGAGATCTTTGGCTTCGGCGACTAGTCGATGGATGCCTTGCGGGGTGAATGGGGTGCTTTCGGGCATACGTAAATCTCCTTGGTGCAGTACCTCAACCGTAATCGTCGCGAACATCACATGGGGTGTGTCGGCAGCCCTGGCTAGTTCGATCGGAACGTTCCTGATCTTCGTGCCTGGGGTTGGTGGTCTTAGGTTGGCGGTCCTGGCCTGGCTGGTCAGCCGGCAAACACGAGCACAGCCAGCCCGGCAGCAATGAGCGCGGCGCCTTTAAGTCGGGATCGGGCTGCTGGTTCTTTGAGTATCCACAGGCCGCCCAGGGTTCCGAATACGACGGACGTTTCACGAAAGGCTGCGACCAGGCCAAGTGGGGCCAGTCGGGCCGCCGACAGAACCAACGCGTACGCCCCGGCCGACGCCATGCCCGCAAAAAGGTGACGGCGCCATTCGATGCGGAGACTGGTGACCGTCTGGGTGAGTGACCGGCGCCACATGATGACCGGGATGAGAAGAAGCGTCTGTCCGAAGAAGGTCGCGATCGTATAAGGGAGCGCCGCCTCGAGTGATCGAACGGCTGCCGCATCGTTGACGGTATAGGCCGCGATGATGCCGCCCGTGAGGATCGCCCACCAGATCCCGTTCCGATCCTTTCCGGCCGCCACCCAGAAGACGCCCCCCACCGCCAGGGCGATGGCCAGCATGCCGGCGACGGATGGTACGTCGTCGAGCAGAAGGGCCGCGGCGATGGTTACGAGTATTGGGGCCGTTCCTCGGGCGACGGGATAAACGAGGGACATATCGCCATGGTTGTACGCCGTGATGAGCGTCACGGTGTACGTCAGATGAATGAAGCTGGACAGCGCGATGGCCGGCCAAACCTCGGTTGGTATTCCGGATATGAACAGGACCGGCGAGAAGATGATGGCCCCAAAAGCGGCCTGAGCGAATCCGGCGATGAGGCGGTCCTGGCTACCTTTGACTATCAGGTTCCACGAAGCATGAAGGAGTGCTGATGCCAGCACCAACATAAGCGGGACGAAGTCGATTACATCCTCCAGGATGGCTTTTCGAGTCGGACGCCGGCCGACTCCATCATGCCGAACAGGTTTCCGCCCGGTTCACGAATTTGGACCCAGCGTCCTATTCCCGGGATGTCCATGAGGCTAACCCAGCCCGGATCAGGAACAGCCGTGACTGCGGGGTTTGTCGAACGGTAGGTCCGGCAGGCACAATGGGAGACCCGTAGGGATGGATTGTGAATGGACGTCAGCCGGATCCGTACT
>JAENVV010000049.1 GCA_016650365.1 Acidimicrobiia bacterium | reverse complement strand
GTCGCCAGCAAGAGTGTCTTTCAGCAGAAACCCGCTGGCGCCGGCGATGAGTGCCTCGTAAAGGTATTCGTCCGGGTCGAACGTGGTAACCATGATGATCCTGGTGGCGATGTTGAGCTTGACTATTTCGGCGGTGGCGGCTATGCCATCCATATCGGGCATGCGAATGTCCATCAGGATGATGTTCGGAGAGAGCCGGCGAGCCAGATCGACGGCTTGCCGCCCGTTGACCACTTCGCCAACCACCCGGATATCGGTCTCGGCGTCGAGGACTAGTCGAAGCCCCGTCCGGATGAGCTGCTGGTCGTCCGCTATCAATACGGAGATCATTCGGTCTTCGCCAATGGTCGGGCCATCGGCACTTGGAATCCGCCATTCGGCTGAGAACCGAACTTCATTTGTTCCACAATTCCGACAGACAGCGAGGTCACCGCGAATACGGCGTCAGCCAGACCCGGGTGCCGTCTAATGAGAGTTCGAAGCGTTCCGAGTAACCCCACGAGGCTTGATATTACGCCGCTCGGGATCAGCGAACTTCCGTCAGCTGGTTTCAGTGCAGGATCTTGTCCCCAGACGAGAGTGGCCGTCCGACGAGGGGTAGCGTAAACGTGTGATTCCAACAGTGACGCGAAAGCAAATGGTCGAGGTCGACCGTCTGATGATTGACGAGCTGGGCATATCGTTGATCCAAATGATGGAAAATGCCGGACTCCAGTTGGCTCGCCTGGCCATCGAGCGGTATCAGCCGTCATCGGTCCTGGTTCTCGTCGGTTCCGGCGGCAACGGCGGGGGAGGCCTGGTTGCCGCCCGGCGTCTGTCCGGGTGGGGCGTAGATGTGAGTGTCGCGTTGACCCGTCCGGACCTGGACGGGGTCCCGGGATCGCAACTTTCGATTGTCAGGACATTGGATATCGCGATCGGGGAGCCGCACGGCGCTGATCTGATTCTCGACGCGGTACTCGGATACAGCCTTTCGGGTCCGGCGCGAGGGCGGGCTGAGACGTTTATCTATTGGGCCAATGATGAGTCGATTCCGGTCTTGTCGCTCGATACGCCGTCAGGGGTTGATGTCGATACCGGGTTGGCGCCCGGAGCGGGAATGGTGGCGGACGCTACGCTGACGCTGGCTCTTCCCAAGGTCGGCCTGATGGAGAGCCGTTATGTGGGGGAGCTGTTGGTGGCGGATATCTCCGTCCCGGCGCAACTCTATGATCGCCTGGGGATCGACGTTCCCCTCGACCTGTTTCGGACCGGTCAGATCCAACCGGTCACCCTTGGTCAACGAAGATGACCGGGATCTGACGATCGGTTCTGGCCTGATATTCGGCGTACCCCTCATAGGCTTTGACGATGCGCGGCCACCAGGTGGCTCGTTGTTCGTCGGTGGCTTCGGTGGCAGTCGCCTCAAATCGGTTGCCTTCGATTTGGACTAACACTTCGGGATGGGCGATCAAGTTCAGGTACCAATGGGGCGGATAGTCGCGACCGCCCCATGACGCAATGATTACGAGTCGCGAACCATCACGGAGGTAAAGCAGCGGCACGGTGTGAGGGCGGCCGGTCCGGCGGCCTCTGGTGGTCAACAGCAACATACTGTTGTTGACGAACTGTCGGCCGACCCGGCCCCGGGTGGCCCGGTAGGCGCCGGCATGGATTTTCGACAGCCATTTGGCGCTCACGTCATGCATAAATGACAGGCTGGCCGATCCGTCCCCTTACGACAAGTCCGGTTACGCTTGCGCATCGTGCGGCTGGTCATAGCGAGATGCAGTGTGGATTATGAGGGACGTCTGACGGCGTACCTACCTCCAGCTATCCGTTTGCTCATGGTGAAGGCAGACGGGTGCGTCGCCATTCACGCTGATGGGGGCGCCTACAAACCGCTCAACTGGATGAATGCTCCCAATCACGTTGAGGAGCTGGATGATCGATGGATTGTCACCAATCCCAAAGGCGAGATGCTGACGATTCACCTTGAGGAAGTCATTGCTGATTCCCTGCACGATCTCGGAATCGACCCGGGGCTTCAGAAGGACGGGGTCGAAGCCCACCTTCAGGTTTTGCTGGCTGATCGCCCGCAGGTGATCGAGGAAGGGCTGGTGTTGATTCGTCGCGAATACCCGACCGACATCGGGCCGGTCGATCTGTTGTGTCGTGACGCCGAGGGCCGAACCGTGGCGGTCGAGATCAAGCGGCGAGGCGATATCGATGGCGTCGAGCAGCTGGCACGGTACCTCGAACGCCTCGACCTCGATGCAAGGCTCGTTCCTGTCCGGGGGGTGTTTGTGGCTCAGCTGATCGTTCCGCAGGCCAAAGTGCTGGCCGAGGCGAGGGGGATTCGCTGTGTTGAGGTTGACCTCGACGAACTGCGGGGAATTGAACCCAACGCGTTGCGGCTGTTCTAGTCATGCCGTCGGTTGTGCTCTTCCACCCCGAGATTCCGCAGAACACCGGGAACATCATGCGTCTGTGCGCCAACACCGCGACGCCGCTCCACCTCATACGACCGATGGGTTTTGAGCTGGACTCCACGAAGCTGAAACGGGCCGGCATGGACTATCGGGAATATGCCACCGTCAAAGTCCACGATTCGTTTGACGCGTACCTGCTGGCCGAGTCGCCGGGCAGGCTCTATGCCTTTGCCCGCAATGGTGAACGGTCGTTCGCGGACCTGTCCTACGGTCCCGGTGATGCTTTTCTGTTCGGCCCTGAATCGACTGGTCTCCCGCAAGAGGCGCTCGAAGTGCCCGAGGTGACGGCCTCGGTTCGGATTCCGATGACTCCCCACACCCGTAGCCTCAACCTGGCGAACTCGGTGGCGATCGCCGTGTACGAGGCAGCCCGTCAGGCCGGATATCCGTTTGCCCCTGCCTAGTCGCAGTCACCGAGGGTCGCAGAGGTGGCGGCGGCTTGCCGGGCCGACCACGAGCTACTGAAGATCGATTCGTCCTCGTCAAGGGCCTTGAGATCGTGCCTGAGGTCGGTTAGGAGTGGTGAGTCACATTCAACCGGGTGGTTTCGGACGTATTCGGCGACGACCGGGACCCGGTCGACCGACAATCCGCCGAGGTAGGAAACGTCGGTTTGAATGATGGCCTGGCGGCCCAGGTTCGTCCTTGCGATGATGGCATCAGGGTTGGCCACCGTAAGGCCAAGCAGCAGAACTGTTGCGGCGCAAAGCACCACCCGTACAAAGGGCCGGGTATCAGATCGTATGATCGAAAAGGCCATGGCAACCAGCGCGATCGCGATCCACAGCATGAATACGGTGGTGTAGAGCCGGAGTTCGGTCAGGCCGAATGCTTCCCAATAGGCCAACATTCTGCGGACAGCCGAGACCAGCACCAGACCAGTCAGTGCGATCAGGCTTTGGCTGAGCCAGTTGACGACTGCCGACCGGTGAGTGGCGGTGTGCCCCGTCCAGGAGGCCACCAGGACGATTCCCAATACCAGCGATGCGACCGCCACCAACTCGAAGAAGCCCTGCCGGGCGTGCTCCGAGAGGGTGACCGGGTTGCTGTCGACTCCACCGAACAAGTAACCGATCTGGATTACCACAAAGACGGCGAACAGTGCATTCAACAGCACCAACACGGTGGTTGTCTCGACGCTGCGACCGGCCGGTTCGGCGCGAAACCCGAGGGCCGATTCCTTGATCTGACTGGAGAACATCCACATCCCGACGAGGAGCGAACCGAGGGCGACCGACCAGAAGATGTGGCCGGTAACCGAGCGGATCACATCGAGGGCTACGAGCCGGTCGACCAGGTCTGAGAACACGGCGTCGGCGGATGCGAAAAGTGTCCCGAACACAAGCAGGATCGGGACGCCGATAAGCAGTCCGATGAGAACCGGCCCCAGGCTGCTTTGGCGATGGCTCGGGAGGGAGCGAAAGGTCGTAGTCGGTCCGTAAGCGACGGCTGCCACGGGGGGAACGAGGACCGCCAGGATGGTCTGGCTGACCGTCCACTCTCGAACCGGTCGCTTGGTCGAGTAGGTGGCCATGATCACCGCGGCCAACCCGGCCATGGCGTTCAGAGCGATAAGGACTTCGGATGCTCTGATCGCCAGGGCACCGAAAAACATGGCCGCTGCGTAAATCAACCATCGGTTCGGCGAGCGCTCCGATGGCCCGAATCGGATTCCGAGTGTGAGCGCCAACCCCGAGATCGCCGCCCCGAATCCGGGAGCGTGGCGGAACGCCAGTGCCTGGACAAGAAAGCCGATGAGAACGGCCCATGCGAGAGAGACCACGGGAAGGGTCGGACGGGGAGCCACCTGTCTGGGGGTCGGCGGTGGTTTGGTGTCCATGAGGTTCTCCGAGACTGGTCGAAACAAGGTAACGCCCGGCCCGCCACGGCCAGTTCCCGATACTACGCTCGCCAGTATGTTTGACGAGCTCAAGAACCGCGTGAACGAACTGTTTCCCACCCTGGTCGACGAACTGAGGGAATTGGTCAGAATCCCCTCGGTAAGCGCCACCCACCCGGACGACGTTCGCCGCTCGGCCGACCACATCGTTGGGCTTTTGGAAGCCTCGTTCTTTCAGAATGTTCAATTGCTAGAGATCGAGGGGGCTCATCCGGCGGTCTTTGGCGAGATTCCTGCGCCCGATGGTGCTCCCACGGTCCTGTTGTACGCCCACCATGATGTTCAGCCAGCCGGGTTCGGGTGGACCGATGATCCATGGGAGCCTCGCGAGATCGGCGGTCGGTTGTTTGGCCGGGGCAGTAGCGACGACAAAGCCGGAGTCATTATGCATTTGGCGGCGGTGCGAGCTCATGGCGGGAAGCCGCCCGTTGGGGTCAAGGTCTTCATTGAGGGAGAGGAAGAGATCGGGTCGACGAATCTGGTGGCGTTCCTCGATACGTACGGAGAGATGTTGGCTGCCGACGCCATCGTTATCGCTGACGCCGGCAATTGGCGGGTAGGGGTGCCTTCGTTCACGACGTCCTTGCGCGGGTTGGTCGACTGTGTCGTCGACGTTCAGACGCTTGAGAATGCGGTGCATTCGGGTATGTTTGGCGGAGTCTTTCCCGATGCTCTCACCGTGCTGGCCCGCCTGCTCGCCACCCTTCATGACGGGGCGGGCAATGTGGCGGTCGCCGGAGTTCACATCGGTCCCGAGGCGGGGCTCGACCTGACCGAAGCCGAGGTCCGAAACCAGGCTGGTGCCGTCGAAGGCGTGGAGATTATCGGCGACGGGAGCCTGGAAGCCAAGACCTGGTCACGTCCATCGATTTCGGTCCTGGGTATCGATGCCCCGCCGGTAGAAGG
>JAENVV010000048.1 GCA_016650365.1 Acidimicrobiia bacterium | reverse complement strand
GCCGACTTCATCGTCATCGGACGTCCTATCACAAGAGCCAAAGACCCGGCGTCGGTGATGAAAGCGATCAACCGCGAGCTAGGGCTCTAGAGCCGCTCTGGTATAGGTGGCGGCCGCGTCCCAGAGCAGAAAGTCGAGAACACCGGCATCCTCAGCGGCCTGAATCTGGGCTCTGACCTCGGCCGGTCCGTAATCCACCCCGAGGGAAAAGTCCTGAAGCCATGCCATCACGGTTGCGTCGGTTCCCGCCACCTGGGTCTGAAAATCCTCAAGAGATCGAAAGGCAATGTCGTAGGGCGAGGAATTCGGATCTGCCACTCCGTATTCGCCAGGTCCCCAATGGGACGGGTACACCATTGGAGCTACGTAATCAACTACGTGCGCCATCCGCGGAATGTCCTGGGCGATCTCGTCGGGGCGAGTGGCGGCGATACCAAAGACGGATGCTCCCAAGCGGGCTCCGGCGGCGTTGATCCGGCCCCGGCTTTCTTCCAGGAAACCGACGATGGCATCTTCGGGGATCGCATCGCCCTGGCCGGGAAATCGCATAGTGTCGAGGAACTGGTCGGGTCGGCGCACGTAGTCGTAAAGGATGTCGTCCACCCCGAGGCGGGCCGCCTCCTCGGCAAGAGCAATGTTGTACTCCCACACTTCGGTGTTGAACGGGTTGGTGTAACCGCCGTATTGCCCATAGGCGGTCCCATCTGGATTTTGGACGACCAGATCCATGGCCCCTGTAGATACCGCATGTGCGGCCAGCTTGGGATCTCGGAAGACCACCAGGCGGCCGATCACCCTGACCCCGAGAGCGTGAAGCTCGTCGACAACCTCGGCCAAGTCCCAAAGCTCCGTCACCGCCCCCACAGTTTGGGCGAGGGGTACGTCAGTGGCGTACCAGATCTCTCCCGCCTCTTCCTTGAGGTCGATCTCGATCGTATTGATCAGCCCGGCGGCAATCATTTCCATGATCGGGTCCTTGAGCTCGGAGCTTGCCCACGTGTAGCCACTGGCGTGGACGCCCCGCACCGGTGGTCCTCCCTCCGATCCGGGTAGCGCTAGAACGACGGCCAGGGTCTCTTCGGTCACGTTTCCGACCGCATCGGTAAGGCTGATCGTCACCGGTGCTTCGGGGGGCCGTTCGAAACTCTGCGAGAAGCTCCCGTCTTCGGCGATGGCGACAGTGGTGCCATTGATGGTGGCGACCGCCTCCAGGTCATCGGTGCTCGCTATGACGACGAGCGGCTCCATCGGCGGGACCGGGCCGGTTGGATCGAGCACCTCGATGAGTGGGCCGGTCAAGTCGACTCTGAAGGCGCGCTGGATTCGAACGGTGGCAGCCAGAGAGCCCCGGTCGACTTCGGCCACGAGTA
Organism: Acidimicrobiia bacterium; assembly: GCA_016650365.1. Taxonomy (NCBI): domain Bacteria; kingdom Bacillati; phylum Actinomycetota; class Acidimicrobiia; species Acidimicrobiia bacterium. Next base: position 1,301 of record JAENVV010000048.1, on the reverse strand, counting down.
GGTGATCTCCGTGTCCGAGGCTATCGAGGGTAAGGGTGGCGCTGAGGTCGACGATGGACACCCCGAGATCGGAGCCGTCGATCGAAGCTGTTACAGCCTCGACCGGTCGATCGAAGGAAAGCGACACTCCGGTCGGAACGGTTGAAGGCCCGTAGGTCGCGCCCTCAATGATTCCGGTCAGGGTCACCACCGGACTGGCGAATCGGGGCCAAACTATGGCGGCCGCAACCGCGATCGGGATCATCGTGAACACGATCCAGCCGCGACGAGTAACCCGCAGTCGACGTCCTTGTCGCGACTGGCGCGGCTCCCGGCCCTGGCGAGTTGTGGAGGGTGCACCCATCGGCCAGTCAACGGTACCTGAAAGCCCGGTCCGACAGCTTGGGCAGGGCAAGGCGCACCCGGATCCAAGCGACCTTGCCAGTGTCCCTTTTCTCCTTGTCTTCTCGGCCGGAGACCGGGGTGAAGGTCCCTGCCGCCGAGGAGGAGGAAGAGGGGTGACCAGGTCGGATGCCCGAACGGGATCCGGGCGAGCCGATAGCATCTGGCGCCTTCAGTGATCTTTCCCACTATTCAATTCGCCATCTTCTTCGCGGTCGTCTTGACCGCCAACTGGCTGTTGATGCCTCATCCCCGCCAGTGGAAGCTCTTCATGCTGTCTGCCAGCTATTTCTTCTATGGATACTGGGATTGGCGGTTTCTGGGCCTTCTGGCGTTCACAACGGTGGTCGATCACACCGTCGGCGGTTCGATTCACCGGACTACGGACCCCCGCCGACGCCGCCTCCTGCTGATACTCGGCGTTGTCGTGAGCTTGGGGGTGGTCGCCTATTTCAAGTACTACGACTTCTTCGCCAGCTCGTTGATCAACCTGGCCCGTCCGCTCGGAATCGACCTTCCTTTGCCGATCTTGAACATGGTCCTTCCGGTTGGGATCTCGTTCTTCACGTTTCAGTCTCTTAGCTACACGATCGATATCTACCGTCGGAAGCTCGAGCCGGTTCCTCTGCTCGATTTCGCCGTGTTCGTGTCGTTCTTTCCGCACCTGGTCGCCGGCCCTATTGTGCGCGGCTCTGAATTTCTGCCCCAACTGAAGGAGCGACACGATCCCCGCCGGGTGCAAGGGGCCGCCGGGTTCGCCTTGATCGCAGCTGGCCTCTTCAAAAAGGTCGTCGTCGCCAACACTCTGGCGACGGGCCTGGTCGACCCTGTGTTCGCCTCGCCTCAGAACTTCAGCGCTTTGGAGGTGCTGACCGGAATCTATGCCTATGCAGTTCAAATCTTCGCCGACTTTTCGGGTT